>DDCS01000106.1:0-4689 GCA_002335345.1 Flavobacteriaceae bacterium UBA2000
GTTTACATTATAAAAATGGGAGATATCTTCTCGAACATTTATAAAACAGCGAAGATTATTGTGAAGTAATTTTTGCGCGTATATTATAAAAATGGGCCGTCTTTAGACGGCCCATTTTTTTTAGAAAAACGCCCGTAATTGCATCGAGCCCGTATGAATTGTCGGGCTGTCTGGACTTTGCCTGCCGAAATAGGAAAAATTCAAGTCTAAAAAGCTATTGATTCGTTTTTGCCAAAGGACATTCCAGGTGTAATTCTCTCCTGGCTGAAGCCCCTCGAGCATGAGATAGGCTACAGAAGAATAGGCCGAGCCTTCAAATTGATTATTGATGCTATTAATTTCTGCGGTTAAAGACATTTTATCGGCCTTTGCCAAAGTGCAGGAAACGCCAAAATTGTTTTGGTTTAGGAACTCACGTGCGCCCGTTGTATTTTCTTTTTGGGCCGCAGACCAATAAATATTGACCCTAGAATTTTCTCCCCAGAAATAGCTTATTTTAGGTTTAATACCTCTGTGTAAAAGACTAAAGTTGCGTTGGGCGAAGTTTTCCGAGCGGTTTTCACGCCGATTGTACTCCGCAGTGAGATGCGCCAGCAGTTGGCTTTTAATTTTATGATCAAAGGTTAGCTGATGTTGTTCTAAGGTCGTTTGCTGCAATCCTAGAGCAATGAGTTGATTGTTTTCATTGCGCTGATAAATATAGGCCGTGGTATAGTATTGGCGATTTCGATTAAAAAATAAGGCCTGTTTTAAGTTCATCTGTAAGGCCAGATCTTCAGTGTTATCTCCACCGAATGGGTTGATGAAAATTAAATTGTCTTTTGGCGTACTTCGGTCAATAGCGAACGAAGTTTGACTGTAAAAATGGGCTAAAAATCCTTTGAGCCCCGGACTATTTTGCCATGAGGAAAATTGCCAAGTCATGAGTTGTGTCAGCGCACCGCGCTGTATATCGATAAAGGTTTGATTGGGCAAAAGCAAACGGACATAGGCCGCTTGATCTTGGTATTGTGCCATTTCGAATTCATCGAGATCTTGAATCCCGTCTTCATTGTAATCGATCCATGTGTAAGTCCCTTGGCCAGGCTCTACGGCTACATAAGTAAATTCTTGTTGAGGGAGTTTCCCATTATTGGCTTCAATATTTGTGGAAATGCGCAAACGATTCTCCCATAGGTTTTGGGCAAAGCTCAGACGCAGATTAAGTGATTTTTGCCCTTCAAATATCGTGTTAGAAGTGGACAAGTTGCGGTACTGTGCGAATCCAGATAATTTAGTTTTATGGTTATTGATCAATTGCGCTTTAGCGAAAACATCTCGCGCGATACCCACGCGATTTAACGTCCCTGAGACCAAACTATCTGTATCGCGATAACGCCACCCTAATTCTGTAAATACCGCCGTGCTGTCCCCAATACCCATGGCCGTTTCATAGGCAATAAATTTCTGACTGAGCCCGTTGAGTTGGTCTAGCGAATCTTTAACGCGGTTGTCTTCGGTGAGGAATTTGGCCCTGACCCAACGGTTATCACTTGAAATACCTATGGATTGATGCGCTCTTAGAAAATTACTTTCGCCGTTGATTGCACTGGTATTAAGGTTGCTGAATTGGCCCTGGTACCACCATTTTTTACCCCTTAGATTACTGAGGATACTGTGTTTTTGACCGGTGTAATCACCACTTGTTATCAGTTGATCAAATTGATAGGTGGTCTCTCCGTGTCTTTGGTTAAGCCATTGGACCCCCAAAGTGCTTAGTGTTTGATCCCGAATAATCTGATTTATCGGTAAATTCCAATCTCGATTAAATTCGACTTGGTATAAAAGCTCAGGGCTACGATAGTTTTTATCAACCGCGTTAAGGCGTATGAATCCGTTAAGGGTCCAAAGACTGTCTTGTTGCGTCAAGACTTGTCGGGCATTGATGAGTCCAGCATATCCGGTGTTGTCCTGGTCGTCCTGACTGCTGTAGCGGTTTAAATCGTTATCGCTGGCACTGAATTCTCCTTCAATTTGTGTTTTGTCCTTCTTGTAACGAACAAAGGCCCCTGCTAGCTGTAATTTTTGGGCGGGGGTGAGTCTTATCACTGGGCTATAAGAACCTTGAGGTACGCCATCAATAGGCGGAACGTACGCAAATATTTTATTGATACTGGTTTGACTTTGGACGACATAATCTCCCTGATTGGGGCCCATTAGGGTGAATCGGACTTGATAAAGTTCATCCTGCGGGTTATTGGAAAAGACAAAGACTTGTTGGCCCTGGATAATTTCCTTTTTGTAGAGAATCTGGTTTTCTGAATAAGTCGCCGCTTGTTCTGAGGGCGCTAATAGGGCTTGAGGGTTATCCCCGGCAGTTTTTAAAACTTCTTGCTGTGCTTGGGTGAAATTCTGTTGAAGGGGTTGATTTTTATCGTCTTGCTCAGTGTACAAGTAGGCCCCTATGTTCAGGTGCTCGCTTTGATATTCTCCTCCAGTATTGGCGATAAATCTAGTGTAATTTCTTTCGGTGATTTGATATTCAGCCGTAATACGCATATTGCTGTTTATCGGGTAGGTGGGGTTAAAGCGTAATTCACCCGCGTTGTAATCAATCACATAGTCCGCGTTCTCTCCCCGCTGGAGCAATACCCCATTAACATAAATCCGCTCACTTCCAGAAATCATGAGAATGAGCGCTTCTCCGTTTGCCCCCAGCAGTTTGTAAGGCCCTTGATTGCCCTCTTGCCCTTGAATGAGGCTGCGCTTAAAAACCCCACGAACCAATCCAGCGGCGGCAAACATGCTGGTTTCACTTCCGTCCTTGTGATCTATTTGCCAGGCCGCGTGCATCCCCTGAATCTTTTTAGTGAATTGCCCGAAGATCGTTTTGCGATTAATCAGGTCAACATCCCCGGCGCGCAATTGCCAGCGGTCCGCTTCCAGGGCGACAAATAATTGATCAAACTCTTCAAGACTCTGGGTGTATCCCCCATTTTCACCCGGTAAATTACTGTCTTGTAAAGAGGCGGTAATCTGGACCTTGTCGCTTAAGGCTCCGGTAATTTGAAGGTCCAGTTGACTGTTGACCACCGCATTTTGGTTGTTGCCCACAGTGAGGCCGCGCACGATACTCCCCTGAGCATTGATCCCAGAAAAAGGATTTTTTTCTTTTGTAAAATTATTTTCGCTAAGACGGTATATTTTACCCATTTGATCTTGGGCAGGAAGAATGAGCTCTGGATTCAATGCACTATAAGTTTTGGTCAAATAATTAGGGTAGCGCAAGTAGTGGATAATAATCGAGTCGTTGTCTTGGCCTACTGCAGAGTCCAGAATGAGTTGTGCTTTTGAAAAAAGGCCTGTGTAAAGACTGCGGTCAATGGGCGTAAGATCAAGGCGTAAAACGCGAAATTGATTGGGGTTGATCGAAATGGAATCAAAGGTGATCGTATCGGCAACTTTAACGGTTTTACTGCGCCCTGTCCAGGACGCTTGGTCTTGTGCCATTACCACGGGGACCGACCACATCCAAAGTGCGATCAGCAAATAAGTCGAGCGAAGTAACTTTGCGGTCAAAGCCATAAAAACAGGACAAGTCTCATTGGATAAACTGAATCCGCCTCGAATTATTTTGTTGATTGTTTTTTGAAAATTGCGTTGCGGGTTATTAGGGTAAATATACGGGCTTATTTAATTTAGTGCACAGCAATGAATCACTCCTAAAATCAAATGTTTTGAAAATAATCTCCTATAATGTCAATGGAATACGGGCGGCCATGACCAAGGGCTTAATCGAATGGTTACAGCAGGCCAATCCCGATGTATTCTGTATTCAAGAAACTAAGGCCATGAAGGATCAGGTTGATTTGGCCTTGATTGAGCAAGCAGGGTATCCTTATCACTATTGGTTCAGCGCTCAAAAAAAGGGGTATAGTGGGGTGGCGATTTTTTGTAAAACTGAACCTGATCATGTAGCCTACGGAACGGGCATTGATTATATGGATGCGGAAGGGCGCAATTTACGCGTCGATTTTCCAGGAGTTTCCATTATGAGTTTGTATCTGCCAAGCGGGACAAACGACGATCGCCTGGATTTTAAGTTCCGATATATGGATGACTTTTTGGCTTATGTGACCACATTACGACAGGAGTACCCTAAGCTTGTCATTTGCGGTGATTATAATATTTGTCATCACCCCATCGACATTCATGACCCCATACGCAACGCAAAAGTCTCCGGGTTTCTGCCCAGAGAACGCGCGTGGCTGGAGGACTTTGTCCAATCGGGTTTTGTCGATAGTTTTAGGCATTTGAATAAAGAACCGGGACAATACACCTGGTGGAGTTATCGTGCTAATGCCCGAGCGAACAATAAAGGTTGGCGTATTGATTATAACATGGTCACCGAGCCACTGCGCGAGCAAATTAAGCGGGCTCTGATTTTACCACAAGCCAAACACAGCGACCATTGCCCCCATATGGTTGAGCTGGCCTTGTAAGGGACTAGATAAATAGATGTTGCACCAAATCATGGACTTTGCCGACTTGGATCACATCGATTCTGGTATTCTTGGGGATTTTACTGTTTTTGGCCACGATAATTTTAGTGAACCCGAGCTTTTCGGCCTCAGAAAGACGTTGGTCCAAACGACTTATAGGACGCACCTCTCCGGCGAGGCCTATTTCCCCTGCAAAACAACAACTGCG
>DDCS01000106.1:4790-5284 GCA_002335345.1 Flavobacteriaceae bacterium UBA2000
TTCAGTCGTTTCAGATTGTAGCCCGTTGCCGAGCGTTGTGGGGTACCATAAACAGCACTACTCACAAGCGCTTGAATCTCGATCATCAGGGGGCGCATCCCTTCTAAGGTGGCGGCGATCGCGGTTCCGCTGAGGGGCTCATCAGTTTTTGAAATGAGCAGTTCGGACGGGTTGGTTACTGCGCGCAAGCCTTCGCTGAGCATTTCGTAAATACCTAATTCGTTAGTGCTGCCAAATCTGTTCTTATGGGCCCGTAAAATGCGATATACGTGGTGACGGTCGCCTTCAAACTGCAATACTGTGTCCACCATATGTTCTAAAATCTTTGGCCCTGCGATATGTCCATCTTTGGTAATATGTCCAATAAGTACCACTGGGGTCTGCGTTGATTTAGCGTATTTGATAAGTTCTGCGGTCGCGGTACGAATTTGAGAAATACTCCCTGATCCGCTGTCTATTTGATTGGATTGCAAGGTCTGTATGGAGTCAATGAT
>DDCS01000106.1:5350-8176 GCA_002335345.1 Flavobacteriaceae bacterium UBA2000
CGCAGACCGACTTGGAGCATGAGCGTGCTCTTTCCAATCCCTGGTTCTCCGCCGAGTAAGGTCAAAGATCCAGGAACTAGGCCGCCGCCAAGCACCCGGTCGAGTTCCGTATCATGAGTTGATTTACGGGG
Source organism: Flavobacteriaceae bacterium UBA2000 (assembly GCA_002335345.1). Lineage (GTDB taxonomy): Bacteria > Bacteroidota > Bacteroidia > Flavobacteriales > Flavobacteriaceae > BACL21. Next base: position 5,482 of record DDCS01000106.1, read on the forward strand.
GGTGTCGCTGGTGGCAATTTCTTCAATAGGTAATGGTTGAGCCACTCGAGCCGCTGAGCCTGTGGATTGTTCCCAGGCAGCGGGCACTTGACTGCTAATGACCTCCTCAACGATGGTATTCCAAGATTTGCACGAATTACATTGTCCCTGCCATTTGGCAAAGGAACTTCCACAGTTCTGACAAAAAAAACTTGTTTTTGTTTTTGCCATCAGTACCCAAAATCATATTTAATTTGATCCGCCTTGTCCAGCATCAAATCTACGGTGATAAAATCCACTTCTTCTTTGTCAAATCCCCCTTGAAAGGTCCGCATGGCGCGTTTGGGATCACCCGTCTCTTCATAGTAGCGCCCCATATAATAATCGCCCAAAATCAAATCGGGATATTGGCGTGTGGCCAAGTTGGCTATTTCTCTGAGCGATTCCCATTGTTTGAGCTTTTCACAGGCAGAAGCAGACGCCAAAAAATCATTTATTCTGATGGGGTTATTGATGCCAAAGAGATTGGCAATGGTTTGATATTTATCCAAGAGATAGAGGTGCACGGGTGTTTCGAGTTTCAGCAAAACATCGTTAAATTCTTGTTTAGAAATAGGACGATACACCGAAAATATTTTTTCTAAAGCGGATGGGATTGCCCGGGCTACGAGTGAATAGTGGGTTGCTCCTTCAAAATTATCGAAGTAGTAATTAAATTGGTCCGACTTCAGTGCGCTCAGCGATTCATTAAGTTCTTTGGCCACAAGTTGTAAATCTTGTATATCGTCGCTGCCAGTAGCTAAATAATAAAATAGCTTTTGGGGAATGTTGGGAATACGCTTGGGCAATCGATCATCCATCATTGGCGCGAGATCTGGACTTAGCGCGATATAGCCATTAAATAAGGGAGGGTCTTTGAATAAATAATAATTGATATAGCTGGCGGTAAGATCGTGGCCTACCGCAATAATGAATTTGGCGGTGCGAAAATTTGCATCGATAAAAGGCACGAGCTCCATGCCAATAAACTCAAAAAAGTCAGCGCCCCGGTCTGCAGGCATAAAATTAGTGTCGTCATAAAAGCAATCGTCGTAGCGACTTTCTCCTTGCATAATTCCTACCACCAAAGCCTCGGGCATATCTTCCCAATACCCAAAATAATCGACATTTCCCGCCACGGGCTCAAACAGATAATTCGCGTCTAAAACAATGACAATAGGGTAAGATTTTTCCGTATTGCTCTCGTAATCTCTGGGAAGCTGAATTTTAAGACGTCGCGTTTCTCCAAGTTTATACGAGGAAAATTCTTCGTAAATAACTTTTGACTGACCCCAGCTTTGGGCACAAAAAATTAAGGCAATAAACAGAAGAAAATGGCTTCTCATGGGTAGAAATTTTCAATCAGAAAGATAGTAAAATTATGCCACCCCTTTAGCGATAAGACTCCGGGGATTTCTTACTTTTTATTCACAAGAGGCAGGCCAATCAGGGCGATTAATCCAAAAAAGATGATGGAAGAAATGTTTGCTGTCCAAATCAACCAACCAAAGGCGTTGCCTAGGGGTTGAGCAATGCCAAACAGTCCCATAACGCCTGCGACTGCCAGAGGATAATAACCAATACCACTGTTCGTAAAGGCAAAGGTGAAACTCCCGACGACAAAGGTGATGATGATGACTTCCCAGCCAATCCCTGTGGTCTCAACAAGAGCAAAAGTTGCGGCGTAAAATGAAGCCACATAGAGTCCCCAAATCAAAAGGCTCTCTAAGATAAAAACTGCGGGCGCCGAGACTTTTTTAATGCTCAGCATTCCTTGAATTAGGCCGGCAATAAATTGACGCAAACGCAAGGCGATAGGGTGTTTTGATCCTTTGACCCAGAGGAAAAACAAAACGGTTACTCCACTAAAGACAAGGAGTGTCCAAAGTAATTTTGATATAGGGACCACGCTACTAATATAGTCTATGAGTAAGGCGTAATTCATGGCGATGGCGAGGCTGAAAAATAGCGCTAAAAAAATCAAATCAATTAATCGCTCTGTAATGATGGTACCCAGGCCATGCTCCATGGGGGTATTTTCATACTGATTTAAAGTCACCGCTCGTGATACCTCACCACTCTTTGGGATAAATAGATTCATAAAATAAGCCACACATACGGCAAAAAAACTGTTGTACCATTTTGGTCGATGCCCCAGTGGTTTTAGGAGCAAATGCCAACGATGGGTGCGCAGAATATGGCTGGCTAGTGAAAGCAATACAGAAAGCAACAGAAAGGCATAGTTTGCTTCTCTAAAGTGGCGTTTCATCTCGCTCAATTGTTCTGGCGTGAATTTTTGATAGAAGTACCACACCAGTAAAACCCCGAGGAATACGGGGATAATGATTTTAAGAAATTTGAGGATTTTTGATTTCAATTAGGAGAAAATTTTAATGGCCTATCGAAGCAAATTTGTCGATTCTTCTGGAAACACTATCGCTGGAGAGAATACTTTGGCCTCCTCTGGAGTCATCATGGCGTAAGTCATTAAGATCAAAACATCGCCTACGGAAACCAATCGAGCGGCAGCGCCATTGAGCGTTATTTCTCCACTTTTTCGAGGTCCTGGAATCACGTAGGTCTCGAGTCGATTACCGTTTGTATTGTTGACCACCTGAATTTTTTCTCCAGGAACAATATTGGCGGCATCCATAAGATCTTCATCTATAGTAATACT
>DDCS01000124.1 GCA_002335345.1 Flavobacteriaceae bacterium UBA2000
TTTCCCTTTTCCTTCATCGCCCCATTGGAGGCCTAATAACAAATCTACTGCCATAATATGATCAGTTGCCTTTACGGCGACCGTAAAAATAAAGTGAGTGTTTGGTTATGTCCACATCGAAGACTTCTTCAATGGTTTTCTTAATACTTTGGATTCTGGGATCACAAAACTCCATGACTTCTCCATTGTCCAAAATAAGATGGTCGTGTTGCTTGTCAAAATATGACTTTTCGTAATGCGCTTGATTTTGCCCAAAAAGATGCCTGCGCACTAATCCGCATTCTAATAATAATTCAATTGTGTTGTAGAGTGTTGCACGACTAACACGGTAATTTTTATTTTTCATTTTAACGTAAAGTGATTCTATGTCAAAATGATCTTTTTGGTCGTAAACTACAGACAGGATCGCAAAGCGCTCAGGAGTTTTTCGGTGTCCTTTTTCCTCCAAAAATGTTGTGAATACATTTTTGACGATGGCTTGGTTATTGATGTCTGTGGGTGTCTTCATCACAAAGCCTCAAATTTAGTCATTTATACCCTGCTGACTTTATCGATCCCATTAATTTTTTTGATGTTTTTCACCAAGTTATCAAGGATAGACTTGTTTTTTACTTTGACCACAATGGTTCCAGTAAAGGTGCCGTCATTGGTATCAAAATGGACACTTTTCATGTCGATGTGGAGGTTGTTTGAAACGACCTTAGTCACACTACTGACCATACCAAAAGTATCAATACCGCTAATTTTAAGTGTCGCTTGAAACTCTCTTTGGGTGGAGTCAATCCACTGAGCTTTTAAAATGCGATAATTGTAGTTACTCTGCATTTGAATGGCGTTCGGACAGGTGGTTTTGTGTACCTTAATTCCATCATTGATGGTTAAAAAGCCAAACACATCATCTCCTGGAATGGGATTACAGCAGGGGGACATTTTGTAATCGAGTTTTTCTTCGTCCTTGCCAAAAACCAGCTGATCGTATTTTACCGTAAGCTCGTCTTTATTGACGTCTTCATTATTCTGAGGGCGACGTATTCTATTTTTAAAAAAGTTAACAAACGCATTGCTTCTTGAAGCCGCAAAACTCTTGAGCATGGTATTATCAATGATCCCGGCACCCACGCGATAGAACAAATCCAGGCTGGTTTTTAATTTAAAATAACGAACGAGTTCATTAACCGTCTTTTCATTAAAGGTGATTTTTTGAGCCCTTAATTTGCGTTGCAAGACAATTTTACCTTCCGCTGCAATCTGTTTTTGCTCTTCTTTGAGCGAAGATTTTATTTTACTAATGGCGCGCCCCGTGATTGCGTAATTTAACCAGTTTGCTGTAGGCTTGGTCTTGTCCGAAGTAATGATTTCGACTTGGTCTCCACTGCTGAGTTCAAAACTCAAAGGGACCAGTTTACCATTTACTTTAGCCCCTCTGGTGCTCAGTCCCACTTGGGTATGTACGTGAAAAGCGAAATCAAGGGCCGTGGCGCCTTTGGCCAAAGAATACAAATCTCCTTTAGGAGAGAACACAAAAATTTCTTTGGCATAGAGACTCAATTTAAATTCTTCGACAAAATCAACAGCGTTGATCTCAGAGTTTTCCAAAGTTTCTTGAAGTTTATTGAGCCACTGATCGAGTCCGTCATCTTCGCTCAGTTCATTTTTGTACTTGTAATGCGCGGCATAGCCTTTTTCGGCGATTTCATTCATGCGCTGACTTCTGATTTGCACTTCAACCCAACGGCCTTTAGGGCCCATTACTGTGATGTGAAGCGCTTCGTATCCTGTAGATTTAGGGGCTGAAATCCAGTCGCGCAATCGGGTTGGATTGGGTCGAAAGTGATCCGTCACGATAGAGTATATTTTCCAGGCTAAAAATTTCTCGTCCTCTGCCTTGCCCTCATAAATAATTCGGATGGCAAATTTGTCATAAACCTCATCAAAGGAAACATTTTGACGCATCATTTTACGTCGGATAGAGAACACGGATTTTGGTCTGCCTTTGATTTCGTATTGGATGCCCTCAGTATCCAATGTTTTTTGGATGACCCCGCTAAATGCCGCGATATAGGCATCTTGATCTTCTTTGCTTTCTTTAATTTTATCGATAATATCTCGATAAACTTCAGGTTCCGTATACTTTAATCCTAGATCTTCTAACTCAGATTTGATATTATAGAGCCCGATTCTATGGGCCAATGGCCCATAGATATAGAGTGTTTCAGAAGCGATTTTAAGCTGTTTATCCAGAGCCATACTGTCCATGGTTTGCATATTGTGCAAGCGATCGGCAATTTTAATGATGATCACACGGACATCCTCATTGAGGGTCAATAACATTTTTCTAAAATTCTCCGCCTGAAGGGAAACATCTTTTTGAAATTCCAAGTGGGAGATTTTCGTGAGGCCATTAACAATGCGGGCAATAGTTTCCCCAAAGATTTGCTCGATATCAGCCAGGGTGTATGGGGTGTCCTCGACCACATCATGGAGTAGGGCGGCAGCAATTGAGGTCGCATCTAATCCTATTTCTGAGGCGACAATTTTGGCCACCGCAATAGGGTGAAAAATATAGGCCTCGCCACTTTTACGCCTCTGTTCTTTGTGCGCATCGACGGCGGTGTCAAAAGCCGTTCTGATCAGTTTTTTATCCGCCCGAGAAAGGGTCTGATAACTGATTTTGAGCAGTTCTTTGTACTGCTTGGCGATTTCTTTATTTTCCTGCTCAAGTACTGCTGGTGCCATAACATAAAATTACAACAAAGTTTGGGAGTGGACAAGCATATCGACCCGCGTGCGCGATTCAATTATTAAGCAGGGGTAGCGCGTTTAATCCAACGGGTATCGCAGAGAAATTATCGGTTTGTGTCCTCTAAAAAAAAGATCGATCAATTATGATTCGACCGCATTAATTGAGCGTTGCCGCAAGGCCTCATAGATTAAAATCCCTGCTGAAACGGAAACATTCATGCTATCGATAGCCCCATTCATGGGAATTTTCACTTTGGCTTTACTGGCTGCGCGCCAGGTTTCGGAGAGTCCGTCGGCTTCAGTGCCCACCACCAGCGCTGTAGGATTGGTGTAATTCGCTTGAGTGTAGGGAATGGCCTCTTGTAAAATTGCGCTGTAAATAGCGATATTATGGCCATTGAGATAATCGATTATTTCTTGGGTTGTTCCCGTGGCAATCGTTGTCGTAAAAATCCCCCCGACGCTACTGCGTATGATGTTGGGGTTGTACAGATCGGTAAGCGGGTTGGCAAGGAGAAAAGCGTCCACGCCAGCGGCGTCAGCGGTTCGCAAAAGCGCCCCGATATTCCCTGGCTTCTCTGGAGCTTCAGCCACTAAAATCAGCGGATTTTTACTCTTGAGTTGGAGCGCCTTTAGTTCATGATTTTTACTTTTAAACACCCCGATCACCCCTTCTGTAGAACTGCGATAGGCAATTTTTTTATAAACGCCCAGGCTCACCTCATAGGTCTTTATGCCTTGCCCACCGATCGATTTAATAAAATCCAAAGCGGCAATATGATCCGTTTGGGCAGCAGGGTTATGCGCAATTTCATTGCAATAAAAAAACATAGACCCCTGATAGCCTGCCTTGAGCGCGAGATTAATTTCTCGCAGTCCTTCGACCACAAATAAACCGTCTTTTTTTCTAGCACGAGATTTCTCCTGCCATTGAACGATTTGCTTGATCAGTCCATTATTGGTACTGGTCAATAAAGTTGGTTGTTGTTCCATGAACTTCGTTCGATTGAACCGCGACGCCTTTAGCGAGCCCTAATTAATCTCGGGTTTGTTGTCCGTATTTTTCTGAATAACGCTGATAAAGTTCTGTTTGATGCGTTTCCAGAGAAAGTGCACGCCCGTCGATAAACGCATGACTTAATTGATTGGTGCGCATGTCTAAAGCATCTCCTTTGCTGACAAACAGTGTGGCGCTTTTTCCCACCTCAAGGGTCCCGTAGTCTGCATCGATCCCAAGAATTTTGGCTGTATTAGACGTAACCAGTTTTAGTGCGTCTTCGGCGGATAAGCCAAATCCTGAGGTATGACCAGCATAAAAAGGCAAGTTTCGTGTGCTCATGCGCTCCATACTTCCGCGCGCATTGAGGCCCACGGTAAGCCCGCCTTTGGTGAGCAATACAGGAAGTTTAAAGGGCTTGTCGTAATCGTCATCGGCTTGTTGGGGCAATGAGTGTACGCGATCGATCAATACAGGAATGTCATGACGCTTTAAAAAGGGGATAATTTGATCGGATTGATAGCCCCCTACTAAAACAATTTTTGATACGCCATGATTTTTAAGTTGACTTACGGCATCCATGATTTCACGAACGCCATCCGCGTAAACATAAACTTTTTTAGTCCCATCAAGGGTTCCCATAAGGGCCTCAATAGCTTGATGGGGTACTTCAGGCTTCTCTGCGCTGTAGGCTTTGGTGCGATCAAAATAATCGGTGATCGTTTCTACTTGTTTTTCGTAATCTTTATTGGGTTTCCATCCGCGATCTTCACCCATCCACCAGCGTCCGCGTCGGTAGGTGTTGGGCCAATGTAGGTGGACTCCATCATCTGCTTTTAGGACCGCATCTTCCCAGTTCCAAGCATCCAATTGGACAATTGATGAGGTTCCCGAAAACACGCCGCCTTGAGGGGTGATTTGCGCCATAAGGACGCCATTAGGACGCATGCTTTCCACCACTTGGCTTTCTGCATTATAGGCAATAAGGCTGCGAATATTCGGTCCGTATTCCCCTAATTCATCATCGTCTTTACTTTGCCGAACCGCATCAATTTCCACCAGACCTAATGAAGAGACCGGGGCAATTATTCCGGGATAAATATGCTGACCAGTCACATTGACAATTTGGCCTTGCGGGGTAATTTCACTTTGCCCTAAGGCGATAATTTTTCCGTCTTTAAAAATCAAATGAGCATTTTCAAGGACCGAGCCATTGCCAACATGAACTGTAGCCCCCACCAGAGTGATCGTTTCTGATTGAGCTGGGGCCGGAGTTTGTTGAGCAAACCCAATGATGGTAACTAACGAAAGAATAAGTACGCTTAATTTATATTTGATATTCATAGCAATTAGTTTATGGTTTCACAGTCAAATTTGATGCGGTCTCTCTTGCCAGGAGCCCGTCCTTTGCTTCCTGAAGACTTTTGATCAGAAAGCATCATTTGAATGAGTTGATTTTTTTCTTTTTGAAGTGATTGGCGCAGGGCTTGGTCTTCATCAATATCAAAATAAAAGGCCCCGTCAATCATGGTTTTCTCTGCATGAGCGTAAACCGAAAGCGGGTGTTCATTCCAGAGCACTAAATCGGCATCCTTTCCTTTTTTGATACTTCCAGTGCGGTCATCTAAATGGAGCAATTTCGCAGGATTAATGGTCACCATAGCCCAGGCTTCTTCTTGGTCCATTCCACCGTATTTAACTGTTTTAGCGGCCTCTTGATTTAAGCGACGCGCCATCTCGTCGTCGTCACTGTTAATCGCAGTGGTGACTCCTGCACGGGCCATGATTGCGGCATTAAAGGGGATCGCGTCTTTAACTTCGTATTTGTACGCCCACCAGTCGCTAAATGTAGAACCCCCAACGCCATGCTGGGCCATTTTGTCGGCCACTTTATAACCTTCAAGGATGTGGGTGAATGTATTGACTCGAAAATCAAATGACTCGGCCACTTTCATCAGCATATTGATCTCACTTTGCACATAACTATGGCAGCTGATAAATCGCTCTCCTTCCAGAATTTCGCCCAAAATCTCTAATTCTTCATCGACGCGATAGGGGGCGCCGCTTTTCTTTTTATCGAGATAGGTGCGGGCCCGGTTAAAGTAATTGATATAGAGTTGTTCCACGCCCATACGGGTTTGAGGATATCGGCTAAAACTACTCCAGTTACTTTGCTTTACATTTTCCCCTAAGGCGAATTTTATGAATTTTGGTGCGTTGTCATAAAGCATGTCTTGGGCTGAAGCGCCCCATTTTAATTTGATAATTGCGGATTGTCCTCCGATTGGATTGGCCGAACCGTGAAGGATTTGGGCCGAAGTAACGCCACCGGCCAAATTGCGATATATGCTGATGTCTTTAGGATTGACCACATCACTGATGCGCACTTCTGCAGATGAGTTTTGCCCCCCCTCGTTAATGGTGAGTGCAGCGATGTGGGTGTGTTCATCGATAATTCCTGCGGTAAGATGTTTTCCGGTAGCATCAATGACTCGGGCGCCTTTGTCGGATAACGCCGTCCCGATGGCCTGAATTTTTCCGTTTTTAACCAAAACATCGGTGTCGCTAAGGATGCCCTCATTTTCTCCTGTCCAAACAGTGGCATTTTTAAACAATACGGTTTGTTGGGCTGGCAGCTGGGCGCGTCCAAATCCCATATTGGGATAGGTGATGGGCATAACCTCAAGGTCCGATCCTTCAGAACTCATCTCTTTTGAATCCCCCGGGCTGTCTTTGTCAGCATCGGGATTAATTCCCGGAGTAAACGCTGTTGGACTGGCCACAAACGAGCGTGATTCACCATCTTGGAAAAAGATTTGACCACTGAGTTCTAGGTTGTCCGGATTGATTTGCGCCATGGCTCTTAGGACCCCAGAATGATCTTTATCTTTTACTTGCCACTTTAACCATTGTCCGTCTTGCGTTATTTTTCCGGTTTCTAAACTATCGCCTTCTCCGTATTTTAAAGATAAATTACCGTCTTTATTTTCAACAACAAAACGTGCCGCTCTTCCGGCAATAGCAATTTGATATTCATCACTGGTTTTGTGATGCTGAAGTTTTATGTTATACGGTTTTCCAAGAATCCAATGCGATTGCATTTGACTGTGTTTAGAAAACAAGGGTGTGTCACTGATCAAGAAGTTGGCCAGTTTACCTGCTTCTAAAGACCCGAGCATTGAACTCACCCCTAATTGAGCAGCAGGGATCGTGGTCAATGCACGCAAGGCCTCTTTGGGGTCAAGCCCATATTCAATGGCCTTTGATAAATGTTCTGAAAAAGACTTTGGACTTTTTAAGTCGTGAGTACTGAGTGAAAATTTAATGTTTTGTTCCGCAAATTTCTTAGGATTTAAAGGCGCTTGATTCCAACGTCTTAAATCTTCCAAAGAGAGTTGTGCGCTGTAATAAGGGTCAGTGACATCGTAGGCTTGTGGGAAATTAATTGGAAGGACAAATTGGGCCTTGGTTTGAGCGAGTTCATTGAGGTATTCATAACCATCAGAAGCCCCTACTAAAATATAGGGCTGATTGAATTGAGCACCGATACTATGGGCTCTAAGGGTATTGGCGTTATCGCCAGCCTCAAAAAATGCGGGCTTTTTTTGATTGGCTAAAAGGGCCTCTAAGGTTTGGTCGGTTTGCGCCCCATTGTTTCGGTACCAATTAGCGTCGTGATACATTTGACGTAATAAAGCCATAGCGCCCATGAGAGATCCGGGGTAGGATTGGCTGCTTTGGCTGCTTTTTTCAAAGGAAAAACATTGACTTGCGTTGGTTTCAAGCAAGCGATCCGCATCGCTCGACTCATCGGATAAGGCCACGATCAGGCCGCTACCACGAGCGATCCCGTCTTTGAGCAAGCTATGGACCACCCCAAAACCTTGTTCTCGCATGCTTTGGGCTGTTTTTTCATCATACTTAAAATGTTCCACGGCTTTTTGTTCTGCACGAATATGATCGTTCCAGTAAAAACCCTCTCTGGTAGGCTCGTATTGCGGAGATCTTCGACCTCCCCCTTGAGATTTAGGGGTTGCGACGCCAAAATTAGTGTACGCATCGACAAAGGAAGGGTAAATGTGTTTTCCAGCCAAGTCATGAACTAAGGCATGATCCGGAATTTTAACATTGCTCCCGACAGAAATTATTTTACCCGAACGGATCAAAAGGGTCCCTGAGTCAATTTCTCGATCGGCGTCTATGTGAATTACCGCGTTGGTAAATGCGATAAGTCCATCGTAATTTTCTTTAAGTTGATCATTTTTTGGAAAATAGTCTTGAGCCCATAACGAACTAAAAATTCCCATTGTGATTAGGAAAAATAAATACTTTTTCATGCATGATAAATTTTGAGAACATCTAATATAGCAAAGTCACTGCTGAAATTGGCTTGAAAAGTAAATTCTTTTAGAGGGGGTCCTTATAAAGGATATTGCTGGTCGTATTGCACCAAAAGAGCGACCATATAACTATAACTTCGAATGCCTTTGGATTGATTGTTGGCTTTTAAAAATTGATCCCAAAAAACCTTTGACACCGATTCTAAGGGGTTTTTATAGGATTCCCAAAAGGCCCGCATCTCTCTGTAACTCTCGAGTATTCCATAATTGACGCTCGGCAACATTCGATCATAAGCCGCTCGATCGCTCCGTGCAACTTCGTTCAGGCAGTAACGCAAGGCAAAAATTGACCCTGAATATTTGATGTACGTATTCTCGTGATTAATTGTGGCCAGGGTCGCTATAAAATTCGCCTCGTTTTCAGCGGCAAATCCCATTTGATGGGCTTGCTCGTGTGCACTGACCACGGGGAATTTGTAGTTTTTAATGCGCTCATTGACTTGAGCCTCTCCTGTTATGGGGTTGTAATACCCACTGTAGCCCATATAAGTTAAGCCCAAGGACCAAAGGGAAGGTTTGATGCTCGTGCCGTGATAAGCAAATTGAGGATAAATCACCCCGAGGGTTTCATAGCCTTGTCTGGAGTACTCGAAAATTTCTTCTTGAGTGTAAGGCAAGTCTATTTTTACGCTGTCGGCATAGCCAAGGGTTCTGTGGAGTGCATTGCTTTTTTCGATCAGACGCTCGGTCAAGGCGACCAGTTGTTCGGTGGTGTATTCTGGAGAGAGTTCTAGGGACTTATAAAGCGGGGGACGAAGATAATTGAGTCCCCAGATTAAATTGAACATCAGGTAAACAAGTCCTAGTGCCGCAACCAAATCTAAGAAAAAACCTTTGGCATCATGGATCAGTCTCCTGGAATTCATCCACAACCAGCGAATAATCATTACCCCGATAAGGGTATAAAAAACATCGCCTATTGAAAATGGAATCCAACCAAATAAATAGCGCTGTAAGGTGCTGATGAAGGGATAAACACCCAGGCTATAGTACTGCTCGATGAGGGTTGAATAAGGTTGGAGGAACTGCAGTCCAAAGTATTGAATTGGCAACAATAGCACCAGGAAAATGCGTCGGTTTTTACCCATATCCAAACATACAAATAAATCCCAAAGTAATGTTTTACTTCCCAAATAGAAGGACTAAATTTGTTAAAAATCACTTTATGAGTACCGCTGTATCTTCACTCGAGCCCAAGGCTATTTGGGCAAATTTCGCCAGTCTCAATGCCGTCCCAAGGGCTTCTAAAAAAGAGCAGCGCGTTATAAATTTTATAAAAGAATTTGGTCTGGGACTGGGTTTAGAAACTCAAGTTGATGCCATAGGTAACGTACTGATACGCAAGCCAGCAACCCCTGGAATGAGCGACCGCAAAATTGTGGTCATGCAAGCCCATTTGGATATGGTCCATCAAAAAAACGCCGATGTTGATTTTGATTTCGACAAGCAGGGGATTGATATGTATGTCGATGGAGACTGGGTCCGTGCCAACGGGACAACGCTAGGAGCGGATAATGGTCTTGGTGTTGCTGCCATCATGGGGGTTTTGGCCTCTACCGACCTCCCGCATCCTGCCATTGAGGCACTGTTTACCATTGATGAGGAAACGGGAATGACCGGAGCTATGGAGTTAAAAGAAGGCTGGCTTACCGGAGCGATTTTACTCAATTTAGACACCGAAGAAGACAACGAACTCGGCGTCGGCTGTGCCGGAGGTATTGATGTTACGTTTAAATCATGCTACACACCAGTGCTTAGTGATCCGGGCGTCGCTTATCGTATCTCGGTGCGCGGATTGCAAGGGGGGCATAGCGGCATGGACATCCACAAAGGACTCGGTAATGCCAATAAGCTGATGAATCGCATTTTATGGGCCGTAAAAGACAAGGTGCATTTGGCTGAACTCAGCGGTGGAAGTTTACGCAATGCCATACCCAGAGAGAGTTTTTGTCTGGTGGCCGTGGCTCCTGAAAATGAAATTGGGTTTAAAGAAGCTTTTACCCAATGTAAAAATGAAATTCTAGCTGAATTTACTGCGCTTGAGCCAGAGCTTTCTCTGGAGTTTACCCCTGATGAATCGCCAAAACAAATAATGCCTTCTGATGAATTTATGCAGTTCATCCGTGGTGTTCAAGCAACTCAAAATGGCGTTTACAGAATGAGTCCAGATATTTCTGGGCTTGTTGAGTCTTCGAATAATTTGGCCAAAGTAACCGTTAAAGATGGCCTCGTTCAATGGGAGTGTTTAACGCGCTCTTCGGTGGAAAGTACCAAGTGGGATTTAGTCCATGGATTACAAGCGGTGGGGCAACTTTCTGGGTGTAGCGTTGAGTGTTCTGGGGACTATCCGGGTTGGGCCCCAAATATGAATAGCCCAATACTTAAGGTCATGCGGCAAATCTATCGCGACACATTCGAGCACGAACCCCACGTGGCGGCGTGTCATGCGGGCCTTGAGTGTGGTATTATCGGAAAACACTACCCGGCGTTAGACATGATCTCTTTTGGCCCTAATATTCGAGGAGCACACGCACCAGATGAGCGCGCCAGTATTTCGTCCTCACAAAAATTTTGGCGCTTCTTGTGTCAAGTCTTGACGGAGATTCCCAAGAAGTAATCTCTCGAAGAAATGATCCTAATCTAAGGCCTGTTTGAGATTAAATAATCTTAGTATTAAAAAAGTCGCTGCAACGCAGCGACTTTTTTAATGATACTTTCGCGCATGGAGCCACGAAAGTAGGACTATTGGTTTAGTTAATGCTTATTCGACGGGGCCAACAAGCTCGATTTCAAAAATCACATCGCTGTTTGGTGGGATTACATTTCCAGCACCTTGAGCGCCCCAAGCCAAATGGGATGGAATGAACACGGTTAATTTGTCTCCATAGCTCATTTCAAACATAGCTTCTTTAAATCCGGGAATCAAACCAGCGTCTTTGCTGTAGGCAGAAGGTAGCGGGACGTATTGGTTGTTGGCCGCACGCTGGGCGTTTAGGCTTTCAAATTGCTCTGCAACGGCTTGAATGCTTGTGTCTAATAAGTTTCCATCGCTAAAGTACCCGGCATAATCCAAAAGGACTTTAGTTCCTTCGGCTGGTTTCATCCCTTTTCCTTTGTGATTCCAGTAAATTTCAATGCCTGAAGGGTAGGCTTGAGCCTCAGTAGCAAGCGCGTCCAACTCGGCTTTCTTTTGTGCAGCGACCATGGCTATGCGGGCTTGTTTTTCAGCCTTGACTTGTTCAATTCTCTCGAGTTCAACTTCAAAAGAGGGTTCTTCCACACCTTTATTGATGATACTTACCGAATTGATATACACGGGGTCAACCGGTTTATCACCAGGCTTACTGGTGGTTACCGAGCCGATTGAATCCACGACGTCTTGGCCAAGAACGATTTCACCAAAAACGGTGTGTTTGCCGTTGAGCCAAGGGGTTTCTTTTAGGGTAATAAAAAATTGGCTACCGTTTGTGGCAGGACCTGAATTGGCCATGGATAAAATGCCCTTTCCACGATGACTTAGGCTGTCAACGATCTCGTCAAGGAAAGCATAACCTGGATTTCCCGTTCCGTCTCCTTTTGGATCGCCTCCCTGAATCATAAAGTCTTTAATGACGCGATGAAAAGTCAATCCATTGAAATATGGTTTTCCTTGATACATAGAATCGACTCTAGGGTGGGTGCCTTTTGATAACGCAACGAAATTTGCCACGGTCAAAGGAGTCGCTTCATGATAAAATTTGGCGACAAAAGTCCCTTTATTGGTTACGAACTCCGCATAGAGTCCTGGTTCTAAGTCTGGATATTTTGTTTTACAACTCGTAAGGGTCAACAACAATACACTGGCGTAAAGAACTAAATGTTTCATATTGATTTTTGTTATTTTATTTATGGTTCGTAGATTAAAAAAACGTTTACCTTATTTATGCACTGTACAACGCCATGGGCCCTGTAAAATTTCTATGCGAAGATAATATAAGAATTAGACAATACGCGGTCTGGTCAACAGAGAATCGCCGATTTGTTCCATTTTAAACGAAAATTAATTTTGGCGTTTAAGGTCAATCAACACGGGAGTATTGGGCTGGATTACCCCGGGTATTCCCCGATATCCATAGGCCATTACCGAGGGGACCAGTAGGCGCATTGAATCCTGGCTTTTGGTCAATTTAATCCCTTCGCGCACCCCACTTATGAGTTCCTGGTGGCTTTGGTCTACTTGATATTCTATCCAGCCATTTTCTTCAGCACTGATTAATTCGTTGCGCATTAAATCGTATACCGAGTATGAAAAAATTACGGTATCTCCTGTTTTGGCTGTGGCTGAGGTGTTTGCCCCGGTCAGGTCAAGGGCATACCAGAATCCTGATTCCGATTGCCGATAAGTGCGCAGGGGGTCTTGTGTTTTAATAAAATTGAGGATTTCAGCCTCTTCTTTGGCATAAAGGGCTTTATTGCGCTGCGCGGAATTTTCCATAAAACTCCCTGAACGCTTCTGAACAGGTTTACGGGGCTCTGGTTGTGCGCAAGCCAAAAAGCTTACAGAAATCATTACACTCAAAATCAAATTACTCGGCTTCATGAAGTTGATTTTTATATTCAGGCAGGTGCTTTAAGAGATGATCAATGGCTTCTGATAGGTTGCCATCAAAACGCCCTCCGGCGGCATTGGTATGCCCTCCGCCGTTAAAATGATTTCGAGCAAATTCATTTACCGAGAAATCACCGACACTGCGCAAAGAAATTTTGATGATTTGTTCGTGCTTATTTTCAATAAAAATAAGCGCAAAACGAATGCCTTGGAGTTGAAGGGTATAGTTCACAAAGCCCTCTGTATCTCCTTTTTTAAAGTCACACTCATCGAGCTCTTTTTGGCTGAGATAGGTAAAGGCCGTGTTGTATTGAGATTTAATCTCCATGTTGGCCAACGCCCGCCCGAGGAGTTTTAAACGTCCAGGGCTTTGATTGTCATAAACGGCTTGATGGATTTTACTGTGTTGCGCTCCTGCTTCGATGAGTGCCGCAATGACTTGATGCGTCTTTGCGGTTGTTGCCGGGAATCTAAATGATCCTGTATCGGTCATAATCCCCGTGTAAAGATTGGTCGCCGTGGCCTTTGTGAGCTTAGACCAACCGGTCCAAGCTTCAATGAGGTGGGCGATCATTTCACTGGTACTGCTCATCGTGGTGTCGCTCCAGGTCAAAGCGGCATAAGTTGCCGGTTGCTGGTGGTGATCGATCATCACAAAAGTCTTTTGGGAATTGACTAAAAGCGATTCTAAACTTCCGACTCGGGATAAATCATTAAAATCTAAGGTGCAAATCAGATCGGCTTGTTCTAGACATGCCTGAACTTGAGTGGGTTGTTGTTCAAAATTCAATATTTGATCGTTCCCCGGCATCCATTTTAAAAATTCTGGAAAGTCATTGGGCATAACCACCGTGGGTTTATGTCCCAAGTCAAGAAGGAACCAATAAAGCCCAAGAGAAGCCCCAATAGCGTCTCCATCCGGATTCTTATGTCCGATGATGACGACATTTTTGCGCTCGTGAAATAGGCTTTTAAATTGGGATAAAATTGCAGTGTTCATGTCTTGCGAAGATACAATTTCTTGATGGGTTTACATTTGATATTTGTCAATTAAAACACTACTTTTGCGGCCAAATTAACAAGTACCATGAGAACAGACCGTACATTTACTATGCTTAAGCCTGACAGTGTTGAAAAAGGATACATCGGGGCCATTTTAGAAAAAATCACCGGCGCAGGTTTTAAAATTGTCGCCATGAAATTAACCCACATGACTCAATCTGATGCAGAAACCTTCTATGCTGTCCATAAAGAACGTCCATTCTTTGGAGAGTTAGTCGAGTATATGACTCGTGGACCAATCGTTGCTGCCGTGTTAGAAAAAGAAAATGCCGTTCAGGATTTTCGCACCCTGATCGGAGCCACCAATCCTGCAGACGCGGCTGAAGGAACGATTCGTAAACTTTATGCAGCCTCAATGGGAGAGAATGCCGTTCACGGAAGTGACAGCGATGAAAATGCTGAAATTGAAAGTCAATTCCATTTTGCTGGAAGAGAGATTTTCTAAGAAAAAAATAAATGCTACCCTGGCTCAATTTTCGAGTTTAGCCTTGGTTTGAGGTAAAAAAGTCGGCGCCATAGCGCCGACTTTTTTATTTAAAAATTATAGATTCCACCAGTGATTCCCCCAGTTCCTGATTCATTAAAGCAATAATTTTGTCTTTGCCATAATGCAATTCCTCGCGCAACACAGAGGAGCTTAAATAAACATGGAGCACCGGTGGCGCCCAGCGCAAAGTTTTGGTGTATTTGGTAATGGGTGGCCCCATCACTTGATGCCACGTGGCTTCTACAGTCACTTTGTTCAAGCCCTTTTCGAGCTTTGACCCAGACAAAAACTCCTGCAGTACTGACGAAATAGGCTGTGATTCTGTATTGCGTTTTGGCATGATTTGAATTTTGATCCAAGCAGGACTATAAGTTAAAAATTTTATAACTCTGATGAACTGACTTCACAACGTTTTCTGTGCGCTCACTGTGGGTGTCGCTTATAAATATTTGTCCAAAGGATTCTTGATCGACCAGACCCATGATTTGCGCAACACGCGTTTCGTCAAGCTTGTCAAAAATATCATCCAACAGCAATATAGGGGTAGTTTTACTCAATTCCTTTAAAAAATCGAATTGCGCTAATTTCAGGGCAATGAGAAAAGACTTTTGCTGCCCTTGTGAGCCAAATTTCTTAATGGGATAGGACCCAATTTCAAAGTTTAAATCGTCTTTGTGGATGCCGTAATTGGTGTATTGGGTCGCTCGATCTCGCCCTAAATTATCGGTGAGTAAATCGATTAATTTATGTTCGTGCAGTTGGCTTTGATAAGTCAAATGGACTGTTTCTTTTGCGTTGCTGATAAACCGGTAGCGCTGGGTAAATATGGGAAGAAACGCCTCGATAAAGGCTTGTCTTTTTTTGTGAATAGCCTGCCCCAGGCCATCGAGTTGTGCGTTGTATATCGAGAGTGTTTCCGCGTCAAACGTGTGATTGAGTTGGAAGTATTTGAGCAAAGCATTACGCTGGCCGAGTGTTTTTTGGTAGTCGAGTAATTGACGTAAATATTCGGGGTCCCCTTGCGCAATAACCCCGTCCACAAACTTTCTGCGCGTTTCACTTCCTTCAATAATTAGATCACGGTCACTCGGCGAAATAATAACCAAAGGAATAAACCCGATGTGATCACTGATTTTGTCGTAGGGTTTTCCGTTGCGCTTAATGGTTTTCTTTTGGCCCTTTTTAACCCCCAACACGACGTGCTCTTCTTGATTGTTTTTTTGGTAGGTCCCATCAATGACCAAAAAATCTTCGCCGTGTTTTATGTTTTGCAAGGCGACAGGATTGAAATAACTCTTGCCAAAGGACAAATGATAAACGGCATCAAGGACATTGGTTTTTCCAACGCCATTAGGGCCGACAAAACAATTTATTTTGGCGTCAAATTCAAAGGAACGGGCCTCAAAGTTTTTGTAATTGACTAAAGCGAGCGTGGATAAAAACACAAAAATGAATTTGGACTGAGTTCTAAGGAATTAGGCGCATTCGTAAAGCCGCGCTAAATCACCGCAAATTATTGATTTTTCACTATAAAATTATAATAAAAATCATATTTTTGCCCCTCAAATTAAGCAACTATGGCGACTTATAAGAAACGCGGATACAAGCCCAAAACGAGTGTTGAAAAAGAGGTAGAACTGGAAGCAGGAAGTACTACTGCTGAGGTATTTAGCAGCCTTGATGAAGGGGCTTCACGCACAGAAGCATGGGTAGAAAAGAATCAAAAATCAATCTTTACCCTCGTAGCAGTGATCGCTGTTGGCGTGCTCGGCTATATCGCCTATCAGAAATTTATTTTTGAGCCAAAACAAGTAGAAGCCGCTAATGAAGTCTATCAAGCGAGTTCTTACTTTGAACAAGCATTGACTGCTGAAGAGCAAAAGGATTCACTTTACCTCATGGCCCTTAACGGAAATGCAGGACGCTATGGTCTTTTAGATATTGCCGATAAATTTGACGGAACCCCAGCGGGTGATTTGGCGCGCTATCAAGCGGGAATCGCCTACTTTAACCTTAGCCAATACGATAAGGCGATCGCGTTTCTCGATGGGTTCAGTAGTGGTGATGCCATGATGACCCCGGTAGCCAAAGGTGTTATTGGTGATTCTTTCGCTCAGTTAGAACAATACGATGAGGCCTTGAGTTATTACCTTCAAGCCGCTGATTTAAGCAATAATGCCTTGACCACACCGCGCTATTTACTCAAAGCAGGAACAACGGCGCTTCAATTAGGTCAAAATGGTTTAGCATTAAAAGCCTTTACGCGTATTTTAGATGAGTTTGAGGACGCTACAGAAGCAACCCAAGCCAAGGCCTACAAAGCTCAAGCTGAGGCAGCCCAATAAATCATGGCTACGGCGCAAAAAAACCTCTCTGAATTTGACCCAGACCAATTGCCTGATGCGACCGGTCTGAGCATTGGTGTAGTTGTTGCCCAGTGGAATTCCGAGATCACTCATGCGCTGGCTCAAGGGGCCATAGAAACCCTAAAGCGCTGCGGCCTTCAGGAGGACCACATCCTGCAATGGGACGTGCCCGGGAGTTTTGAACTCATCTATGGGTGTCAGAAAATGATGAGTAATCATCAGGAATTAGACGCGATTATTGCCATAGGCTCCGTAGTAGAGGGAGAAACCAAGCATTTTGACTTTGTTTGTTCCGGGGTGACCCAAGGGATCAAAGATTTAAACCTGCTCGGTATTATGCCGGTGATCTTCTGTGTTTTGACCGATCATAATATGGAACAAGCGCGTGCCCGAAGCGGCGGAAAGCATGGTAATAAAGGGGTAGAGGCTGCTGTCGCGGCCATCCAAATGGCAGTTTTGGGCTCAAAAAAGTAGGGCTCAATTCTTTTCTTCGTAGCACCCAGCGCTTCACTCAAGCGCGACGGCTCAATCCAAACATTTTTGCCTCAAAGCATTAGGGTCTTATGGCTATTTATGGCTTTTAAAAAATCCCCCAAATACAGGCCTGATAACTCTGTTTAAATCCTTATTTTTGAGGATAGGATTATGATTAAATTTACCTTAATAAAGCGCCTTAAAACGAATAATCGTTTTAACTACACCCCGCGATATTATCGCGGGAAACCCAAGGTCGATGCCAGTCATAGTGGGACGAAAATTGATCACTATGTGGATACGCTAAACCAAAATGACTATTCCGGTCAATGGCATGCCGCGCGCAACAAATACCGTAATCGGGAAAATTCCTCATGGAATGCCACTGTATGGGTACTTATTGCCTTTTTTACTTTGGTGTTTTTATGGATTATAGACTTTGATTTATCAATTTTTGCCCATTGAGCCTTCCAAAAGACATAAAACTATTGCCAGAGCACGTCGCCAACCAAATTGCTGCTGGCGAGGTGGTACAACGTCCGGCTTCGGTGGTCAAAGAATTAATGGAGAATGCCGTTGATGCTGGAGCGACCCAAATAACCTTAGTTTTGAAGGGCGCAGGTAAAACCCTAATTCAGGTCATCGATAATGGCTCAGGCATGACCCCCGAAAATGTGTCTTTGTGTTTTGCACGACATGCGACCTCAAAAATTTCTACGGCAGAGGATTTATTTGCCCTCAGCACAAAAGGATTTCGCGGGGAAGCGATGGCTTCAATTGCTGCTATTGCTCATGTGACTTTAAAAACAAAAACTCAAGCGGCCGCTGAAGGGATTGAATGCATTATCGAGGGCAGTGAGGTTGTGGCTCAGAGTCCCTGCGTGATGCAACCCGGGACTGTGGTTAGTGTCAAAAATTTATTTTACAATATTCCTGCAAGGCGGAATTTTCTCAAAGGGGACCATGTGGAATTAAAACATTGTATCGAAGAGTTTCAACGCGTCGCATTGGCACACCCTCAAATCGGCTTTAAAATGATTCATCAGGACAATGATTTATTTCATTTTACCCCGGCGAATGTCCGACAGCGCATTGCGGCCGTTTTGGGCGGAAAAGCCAATGAACGTTTAGTCCCAGTTGAAGAAAACACGGAGATTGTTGATATTTCGGGCTTTGTGCTCAAACCTGAATTTGCCAAAAAGTCGCGGGGGGACCAATACTTCTTTGTCAACGATCGCTTTATCAGAAGTGCCTATTTGAATCACGCGATAAGCGCTGCTTTTGAGGGGATGATTCGGCCTGGACTGCATCCAGGATATGTTTTATTTCTCAAAGTAGATCCTGCGGCGATTGATATCAATATACATCCGACTAAAACTGAGGTGAAGTTTGAAGAGGAACAATCGATTTATGCCGTTTTAAGAGCCTGTGTCAAACACAGTTTAGGGCAATTCAATATAATGCCTTTATTGGACTTTGAACGTGATTCGAGTATGGACCCGCACTATTCTTTACAAGGTCAGACACCAAAAGTTCCACAAATTGAGGTTGATGCAGATTTTAATCCCTTTGCCAGTGGGGGTTATCGTCCAAAACAAGATTCAGGCTCTTGGTCCTCACTCTATGTCGGACTTCAAGCAGAAGAACCAGGGCATAGTCTGGAGGTTGAAAGTCAAGAGGTAACCGGAACGCTTTTTGAAGAGGACGCTCAAGAATCAGATCAGATTACGGTACAGATTCAAAATAAATTTATTGTGACGACAATAAAGCAAGGACTTATAGTGGTCCATCAAAATTTCGCTCATCAGCGCATAATATACGAACGCCTTTTACGTACCGCAACCCTTCAAGAACCGGCTTCTCAGCAAAAATTATTCGCGCAACATATCGAATTAAATACACTGCAGGCCTTGTGTGTCGCGCAATTAGAGGAGGCCCTTTTGAGTATTGGGTTTGATTTTGAATTGGAACAAAATACACTGGCTTTAAAGGCCATACCTGCGGGTCTTTCTGAAGATCAGGCCGAAAAAGTAGTCCTAGCCGTGCTCGATGATCAAATGAATGATCGTCCCAATGAAGGTTTTAGTTCATTGGATATTTTGGCACGTTCTTTGGCGGCCAAAATGGCGATAAAATCTGGGCAAAAATTGACGGTACCAGAGCAGCGTGATTTAATCAATGAACTTTTTGCGTGCAAGGAGCCCGATCGTTCTCCAAATCAGCGTCGAACGTTTATCACCCTGGATACACAGGATTTAGAACAAAAATTTAACTAATGCGACAAATTTCAGAAACGATAAAGGTTTTAGTCATCAGTAATGTGCTGTTTTTTCTTGGAACACTGGTGTCTGGCGAGGCCATTTATCAAATTTTTTCGCTCTATTATTTTGACAATCCTCAGTTTTCTTACTGGCAGCCTTTGACCCATATGTTCATGCATGGCGGTTGGATGCATTTGCTTTTTAACATGTATGCCCTTTGGGCCTTTGGGGCGCCACTTGAAGCGCAATGGGGGCGTAACAAATTTTTATTTTTTTATTTTTCTGCAGGACTCGGGGCAGCACTGATTCATTCATTGGTCAATTGGTATTATGTATCACAGGGCATAGAAACCCTGATGTCCATGGGCATGAGCGTTCAAGAGGTGGGAGATTTACTCAACAATACCTTAACGCCCGGTTCCTATCGGGTCATTCCTGATATGGGACCAGGAATGGATCAACAACTTTTTACAGCCTACAATACACCGGCTGTAGGGGCATCCGGTGCGATTTATGGTATTCTCGTTGCCTTTGGCATGCTCTACCCTCATGTAGAATTGATGTTAATTTTTGTGCCATTTCCGATCAAGGCCAAGTACTTTATTCCCATATTGTTAGCCCTTGATTTGTTTTCCGGTCTTACGGGCTCGTCTTTATTCGGACAAAATATCGCGAATTGGGCTCATCTAGGAGGGGCGCTATTTGGCTTTATCATGGCTTATTATTGGAGAAAGAATAGTTTTAACGATAAGCGCTGGTATTGATTATGGGACCAAACGAGAATTTGTGGAGTCAATTTAAACGGCAAGATGTGATGACCAAAATAATGGTCCTCAATGGGCTGGTATTTTTGGTGTTGAGTATTGGAGCCGCTTTAATGGGTTGGTCGCGAAGTAGTTTTTATTCCTGGTTGGCCTTGCCCGATGATCTCCTTCGCTTTATTGGGCAGCCATGGAGTTTATTAACCTATAGTTTCTTACACTCTGGATTTTTTCATTTGTTGTTTAACATGATTTGGTTGTCCTTTTTTGGTCGCTTTGTGTTAAACCTTTTTTCAGAGCGTCGTTTTTTAACCTTGTATTTGCTTGGCGGTATCGTTGCGGGCTTGGTTTATTTAATCTCCTATAACATATTCCCTGCATTTTTAGGTGCGCCGAGCGGACAGCTCGTTGGGGCCTCAGGGGCGGTCATGGCGATCATGGCCTTTGCCGCTTTATATAGTCCTTATGCCCCGGTTCGCATTTTTTTCTTTACCCTCAAACTTTGGCAACTTGCCGCGTTTATGGTTTTGTGGGATTTGATCCGTCTGCCTGAAATGAACAATGCAGGAGGGTTGATTGCGCATTTGGGTGGTGCTGCTTTTGGCTATTATTATGCCCGTAATTTGCAGGCCGGTCGTGATGTTGGGCTTTGGTTTGATCGATTAATGGATCGTTTGGTCACGCTTTGGTCCGATGCATCGAAAAAAAGTCGTTCAGCGAATCGTAGAGGGGCTTCACGAGTGAGAAACACTCGACCGAGCAAATCCACCAAAGGCGCTGATCAAGAAAAAATTGATGCCATTTTGGACAAGATCGGGCAGAGTGGTTATGAGAGCCTTACCAAAG
>DDCS01000102.1:0-6351 GCA_002335345.1 Flavobacteriaceae bacterium UBA2000
ACCAAAATAATCGTAATTAAAATCGCGGTTATAGATGATCGCTGAGTCTAGCATCTCAGCGTTATCCTTAATGACTTGATAGACTTCATCACTCAGTAGCGGTGCTTTTTTCCCTGTGCGTGGATTGACGTACTCATAGAGGTCTGTCATCACTTCCGAAAACGACTTTTTGGTGTTCTTGTGCAAGTTAGACACAGAGATGCGTGCCGCTAAAATGGCATAGTCCGGGTGGGACACCGTCATGGTTGCGGCAACTTCAGCGGCCAAATTATCCAATTCACTGGTTGTTACCCCGTCATATAGGCCTTCAATAACGCGCATGGCGACCTTTACCGGGTCAACTAACTCATTGAGCCCATAACAAAGTTTCTTAATTCTCGCCGTGATTTTGTCAAACATCACGGGCTCCTTGTGGCCGTCTCTCTTAATTACATTCATGTTGCTAGATGTGTTTTTATGTTTAGTTAGTTGTTTTAAAGCCCAGAGACGACGAACCCTCCCAAATAAATGGTTCGGCACCTAGAGTAACTTTAAGGACCCGTTTAAAACGCGCCTTCCTCGGGTTTAAAAATCTGCGTCGAAGCTGATTTTATTCGATTCCTTGTCTTTGTTTGTCACTCCTGCCTTTTGATACTCAGAAACGCGCTTCTCAAAGAAGTTTGTTTTCCCCTGCAGCGAAATCATATCCATAAAATCGAAAGGGTTGCTGGAGTTGTATTCCTTGTCACAGCCAAGCTCGACTAAGAGACGATCGGTGACAAACTCGAGATATTGAGTCATCAGTTTCGCGTTCATCCCGATCAAACTAATCGGCAGTGATTCGGTGATGAACTCACGCTCAATATTGAGGGCATCGATGATTATTTCTCTGATACGCTCTTTCGTAACTTTGTTCACCAGGTGATGGTTGTGTAAGTGCACCGCAAAATCACAGTGTACGCCTTCATCGCGTGAGATTAACTCATTTGAGAAGGTCAAGCCTGGCATTAACCCGCGCTTTTTCAACCAAAAAATGGAACAAAATGCCCCTGAAAAGAAGATGCCCTCTACGGCGGCAAAAGCAATGAGACGCTCTGCAAAACTTGGGCTGTCAATCCATTTCAAAGCCCAATCTGCTTTTTTCTTGATCGCCGGGAAATTTTCGATGGCCTGAAACAACACATCTTTTTCCTTATCGTCTTTGACGTATGTATCGATCAAAAGCGAATAGGTTTCACTGTGGATGTTTTCCATCATGATTTGGAACCCATAAAAGAATTTCGCTTCACTGTACTGAACTTCATTGACAAAGTTCTCAGCGAGATTTTCGTTTACTATACCATCACTTGCAGCAAAAAATGCGAGAATGTGTTTGATGAAGTAGCGCTCGTCGTCATTTAATTTATCTACCCAATCGGTCAGATCTTGATGTAAATCAATTTCTTCAGCGGTCCAAAAACTGGCTTCACTCTTTTTGTACCAATCCCAAATATCATGGTGTTGAATGGGGAATATTACAAATCTGTTTTTGTTTTCAGCTAAAATAGGTTCAACGGCGCTCATGTGTCCTCTTCTTTAAAAATTAAATTTTTTGTGATTACTAGGGACTAACAAATATGAAAAAAATATGAGCGACACCCGGAAATATTAATCATCTCTTTTTAACAAAGTTTTCAACATGCTGTCGAATTTTTTTGTCCGCGTTGAATTGTTCAAAAGTTTTATAAAATACTGATTTACAGAATATTACTTTGAAAAAAATAAAGCCTAGAAAAGCGAGTCAAATTTCTGAAGATATTGTGCTCACCCCTTATAAATGGGCCTTTTTTTAGAAATTTTACCCCTGGTTAAAAAGGTCAAAAATCACACTAAAATCAAAAGTTATTAACGAGCCAAAAAGCAATCCATTAATCTACTTCCCGGCCAGGATTTTGATTCTGATCCTTGAAGGTTTTCGCCACAAGGGCAAGCTCATCGTACCAATCAGGACCAAATTTTCGAATTAAAGCCTCTTTGACAAATTGATAAACAGGCACTTTTAAGGACGCCCCAAGAACACAAGCATCACTGCAAATAGGCCAGCGGTGATAATTCACGGCGCTAAACTCGGAGTAGTCCTGAACACGTACCGGATACAAATGACATGAAATTGGTTTTTGAACATCTACGGCCCCCGCTTTGTAAGCCCGTTCAATCCCACAATGCGCCGACCCATCGGGTTCAAAATGAGTATAGGCACACTCTCTGCCTTGCACGAGCGGTGTTTCGTATTCACCCGTCTCCAATTCAATAAAAGCCCCTTGCGTGTCTAGCGCCTCGATTCCCGCCTTTGGCAAAAACGGTTCAATCTTGCTTTGGTTTTCCACCAGCCACTGCGCCTCCTCTTTGGAAAGCGGCGCACCAGCCTCACCTTCAACACAACACGCTCCTTTACAAGCGTTGAGATTGCAAACAAAATCTTGATCAATCAGGGCCTCAGAGACCAATGTCTTTCCTATTTGAAACATGAATCAAAGATAATATCAATTTAAATTCATGGAAGCCTGCAAAGGATTATTTGTTTGTGTAATTTTGTGCCAAATCTATGGCATGGCCTTCAATTTCAAAGAAATATTTACGGCGAGTATGGTTCTTTTTGCCGTAATCGATATCATCGGTAACATCCCCATTGTCATTACTTTACGCAAAAAAGCGGGGCACATTCACAGTGAAAAAGCCTCTGTGATTGCGGCTATTGTCATGATCTTTTTTCTCTTTTTGGGGGAAGAAATTTTGAATCTAATTGGTATCAATGTCAATGAATTTGCGGTTGCGGGTTCCTTTATTTTATTTTTTATTGCCCTAGAGATGATTCTTGGGATAACCCTTTTTAAAGACGACGGAAGCTCACCAGATATGGCTTCGGTATTCCCTTTGGCCTTTCCCATGCTCGCTGGACCCGGAACCTTGACCACATTACTCTCACTGCGCGCAGAGTTTGCCTTGGAGAATGTAATCATTTCCATAGTACTCAATGTAATCGTGATTTACGCTGTTTTAAAAACATCATCCAAGCTTCAGTCCATTTTGGGAAAAAACGGCATTGGAATCATTCAGAAAGTCTTTGGTGTGATTCTTTTGGCCATCGCGGTAAAACTTTTCACATCGAATATTCAAGAATTATTTATTTGACCCCAAACCCATGAAATATTTTAGATACGTCCTGATTTCCATTGCCGTTATCCTAATCGTTTATAACGCGACGATCCTTGATTTTAATGCGCCACTGCAGGGCGACAGCCAAATAGCGCTCATCGGGATTTTGGCCTCAGCCTCTGTGATTGTACTGTTGCTTATTCTGATTCAAGCAGAACGTGTGAAGCAGCGTCACAAGGGCCGTTAATCTAAGCGGACCAACTGGTCAACGGCAATACCCGCCTTTTTAAGAAACAATAACCCTGAATCGTCTTTGTACTGGGTGTGATAAACAACGCGCACTATGCCCGCTTGATGGATCAGCTTGCTGCATTGTTGGCAAGGAGACATCGTAATATACAGGGTACTTCCTTTGCAGCTCTGGG
Source organism: Flavobacteriaceae bacterium UBA2000 (assembly GCA_002335345.1). Taxonomy (GTDB): domain Bacteria; phylum Bacteroidota; class Bacteroidia; order Flavobacteriales; family Flavobacteriaceae; genus BACL21. The sequence goes on from DDCS01000102.1 coordinate 3,540, forward strand.
TAGAAGAAGCCACTTTCATGATGGCGTTGGCCTCGGCGTGCAAAACGTACCACTTCGTGGTATTGTCTTGGTCCTCACATATATTTTCAAAACCCGTTGGGGTCCCATTGTAGCCGTCACTGATGATCATTTTATCTTTAACAATCAAAGCCCCCACTTGCCTTCTTTTACAGTAAGAAAGCTTTGACCATTCCAAGGCCATTTTCAGATAGGCTTTATCGTATTTGAGCTGTTTTAAAGATCCTTCTTGCATAAGTCGAAGATACTATCATTTAATTAATTTATGGCCAGCTTCCGGTTTCTGCAGCCTTAAATGCGCTCGAGAAGCATGGGTAAGGTCAGTCCGATGATGATTCCCGACATGACCAAAATCCAATCGTTACGATTGATTCTCATCAAGTACTGAGCAATTAAACTCAAGAGAAGTACGCCAAAGACCACCACGAGCTGTGCCCATTCGATTCCCACGGCAAAAGCAAAAAAACTCCCTACGCCCGTATCTTGAGCGATTTGTATAAAATAACGTCCGAAACCAAAACCATGAACCACACCAAAAATCAGCGCTACTGCAAAAAGCAGCCCAATAGACCCTTGCGCTTTACCGCGTAAACGTCGCCCTATATTGTGCAAGGCTGCCGTGATTATCGTTATGGGTATGAGCAATTCGATCAGTACAGCTGGCGCTTGTATATGGCCGTAAAAAGTAGCGACAATCGATGCCGTATGGCCTAAGGTGAATAGCGTCACCAAACCCAATAGTCTCTTCCATTGACCGAGATCATAAGACAAAGTCAAAGCCGCTAAAAACAGCACGTGATCATACGCCTCAAGGTCCAGCACATGTTTATGACCCAGGACAAAAAAGAGTTCAAACTCGTTCATCAACTTAATTGTTTTGGATAGGTTAGCTTCAGATCAATTAGGTCAAATATCGCAATTTCAATTAAAAAGGCCAGCTCTATGAGCTGGCCTTTTACTAAAGAACAAATAACTAATCTTGTTTTATTCCTTAATTAATCGCTTGATCGCGGTGGCGCCCTCTGCCTCAAGCTGTACCAAGTACACCCCAGACGCCAGGTTAGCCACATTCACACTGGCTTCACGGTCCATGTTGCCTAGGTCAACACTTTGGATCAATCGACCATTGATATCATAGATAAGCGCACGCTGGAGTTGAACATTGCTGCTGTTGCCAATATTCATCACCTTACGTGCTGGGTTAGGATAAATCTCAACCCCGGCGCTCAGCTGATTGCTGGCAGCACCCAAGACGCTCTCTACGGTAAGTTCAAAACTACACGATCCTACATTACCTTCATTGTCTGTGGCAGACAAAGTAATGGTGTAAACGCCATCAGGAAGCAAGGTGCCCGCTGGTGGGTCTTGACTGATTACCCCTACAGGATCGGTACAGTTATCTGTAGCCGTTACATCAACCGTGTAATCAGGCACTTCATAGAATAAATCTAGGGCTCCTGGATCTACAGTCATGTCTTCTGGACAATCGATAAGTAATGGGCCCATGTCATCTACTACAGTCATCGTAGCCTGACAAGAGGCGATATTACCACTGGCATCGCTCACAAATACCGTAACGGTAATTGGGATTCCTATGTCCGCACACGTTACATCAGTCACATCGACTGCAGTGATGGTAATTCCACAAGCATCAAATGAAGCATCGGTATTGATAAAGAACTCTGGCAAGACTTCAGCCATACCATTCTCATCAAGACTCACTGTAGCGTCTTGACACACAAGAATTGGATCGGTAACATCGATGACCTCTACCGTAGAGATACAAGTCGATACATTACCTGCAGAATCTATTGCAGTAACCTCAATCAAGTTGTCTCCAAGGTTAGAACAGTCAAAGTCAACTGTGGTACTCGGTGGAGTGCCTACAAAGTAATTGAATGTTCCGTTGAATACTCTTGGACTGAAGATTGTCCCGCTAAAAGGCACATTACTCGCAGACCCTAAACTGATCGATAGGTTCGCATCAGAGAAGTTCTCGTTGGTGCCGTCACCATTGGTATAACGGTGGCTATGTGTTGCATCAAGGACCAAAGCCATCGCATAAGTCGTTCCAGCATTAAGGCTCAAAGCAGTATCTAAAGTCACGTCAGATGGCGTGCCAGAAGAGTTTGAGTCACCACTACCGTTAGATATAAGGGTCCATGCTCCAGCGTTGGTCTCATTACCAACATAGGTGTCCCCAACAATAGCATACACCTCTACGGTGAAGGCTCCTGCGTCTTGAATATGCATCTGTAGGCTCTCTACAGTAAGATCAGTGGCTGCTGTTACATCAAAGTAAACTGCACCTCCGTCACTACCACCGTTGCCATCGGCAAAAGTAGTACTCAACGATCCTGGCACTGCGCCTCCACCAATACTGGTACTCACGGGACCACAGTTATCCGTGGCTGACAACAAGAGCTGACTCACGTCAAGTGTCGCATTACCGTTGGCGTCTAAAGCAATGGTAAGCGGTGTCGATGGAATATCGTAATCCAATTGAAAGTTATCGATACCGGCTCCCCATTTCCAGCCTGAGCCACCATCATCGTAGGTAAACCGTACTTGGAATGAATCATTAGCGTAGGGCAACATGTCTAGCGCACCAGTGTTTGTTGGGGTGTGATCCTCAAGAAGTCTCAAGATCTCTACCCACTGGGCACCGTCATAAACCTCTACAGAGAAGAACTCGTTAGGGCTTAGATAATTATAGGCATAGTCAAACGATAGCGTCGCTGAAGCGGCACCACTCATATTGTATACTGGAGAGGCGAGCTCCACAGCATTGTCA
>DDCS01000102.1:6403-6593 GCA_002335345.1 Flavobacteriaceae bacterium UBA2000
TGGGCTACCAAATGACCACAAGTCAGAACCGCGAAGGGCTGTATTGGTCCATCCGTTAGGCAGTGTTCCTGCTTCAAAGTCTTCTGTAATACTGAAGGTGCCTGGCTCTCCAATACAAATCATTTCTGGAGCCTCGTCATCGGTTACCGTGATGGTTTGGGTGTCGGTCACCACATTTCCTCCGATATCG
>DDCS01000189.1 GCA_002335345.1 Flavobacteriaceae bacterium UBA2000
TTTAATAAAATTGAACGTCATTATTTAGCCAAATTACCCGATACCGAAGAGGCCATCATTACCGATACCACCAAAGTCATCCATACACTGAATTCGCTATGTATTGAGATGGATCAGCGCTACGACTTGCTCAAAGATGCCATGGTCCGGAACATTAAGGAGTACAATGATAAATTCAAAGCGCGCAAACTCAATCCCCATGATGGGCATCGTTACCTCCCCTATATTGTCTTGGTAATCGATGAGTTTGCCGATCTGATCATGACTGCAGGTAAAGAAGTAGAAACCCCAATCGCGCGTCTTGCCCAATTAGCACGGGCCATTGGAATTCATTTAATCATTGCGACCCAACGTCCTTCGGTTAATGTGATTACGGGGATTATCAAGGCAAACTTTCCTGCCCGTATTGCCTTTAGGGTGACGAGTAAAATTGATTCTAGAACAATTTTAGACACCTCGGGGGCGGATCAATTGATCGGTCGTGGAGACATGCTTTACACTCAAGGAAATGATGTGGTACGCCTCCAATGTGCCTTCTTAGATACGCCTGAGGTTGCCGATATTACTGAATTTATCGGGGGGCAAAAAGCCTATCCCGATGCGCATTTATTGCCGGAATACGTAGGAGAAGAAAGTGGCACAAGTCTTGATATTTCTATCGATGAGCGCGATGCGTTATTTAGAGATGCCGCAGAGGTACTGGTCATTGCCCAACAGGGCTCTGCCTCACTTTTACAGCGCAAATTAAAATTAGGGTACAACCGAGCCGGGCGCATTATTGATCAGCTTGAAGCGGCAGGCATTGTGGGCCCCTTTGAAGGCAGTAAAGCCAGACAAATTTTAGTGCCGGATTTGGACGCCTTAAATAAACTACTTGACAATGAAATACAAGACTAAATATCAACGCTTTGGAATCCTCTTGGCGATCAGCCTGTTAATTCCTTTTAGCGGGAAAGGTCAAAGCGCCCAACAGGCGCAGGAACTTTTGGATGCTGTAGCGGAAAAAGTCAGCAGTTATCAGGATATCGAAATAGACTTTACCTGGAATTTAGTCAATCAAAAAGAACAGGTCGATCAAAAAACACAAGGCAGTGTCATGCTCAAGGGCGAACATTATCGACTGAGTATGATGGGCATGACCCGAGTTTTTGATGGCGATAAGCTATTTACGATCGCTCCTGAGGATATGGAACTCACCGTGAGCGATTTGGATCCTTCAGAAGACAAAAGCGTTACCCCTTCTAAACTGCTCACTTTTTATAAAGAGGGATACACCTATGCTTGGGACATCAAACAAAAAGTTGCGGGGAAAAACATACAATATGTCAAGCTCTATCCTATTGATAGCGGGGCTGAAATAAAAAACATGCTCCTGGGTATTGATACCAGCACCAATCACATTTATAGGCTCATTCAAACCGACGCCAAAGGCACTCAGTTTATCTTGACCGTAAAGTCATTTAAGCCCAACCAAAAGTTGACTCCAGATAATTTTGCGGTAGACCTTAACCAATATCAAGAACAAGGCTATTACATCAATACGCTTTACTAGGCAGGTGAAAATTTTAGACCGCTATATATTAACCAGTTTTTTAAAGACGTTTTTAAGCGTCTTTATTATTTTGATGTTCATTTTTGTACTGCAAACCATCTGGTTGTACATCTCAGAGCTGGCGGGAAAAGACTTATCATTTTCAATTATCTTAAAGTTTTTGTGGTTTTTCACACCAAAATTAATTCCACTGGTGTTGCCATTGACCATTTTGGTCACCTCCTTGATGGTTTTTGGTACCCTCTCAGAGCAATATGAATTCGCCGCCATGAAGTCCACTGGGATTTCGCTTCAGCGCGCCATGCGTAGTCTAGCCCTATTTATTTTAATGCTTTCCGCCATTGCTTTTGTATTTGCCAACAACGTCATCCCCTATTCGGAATATAAATGGCAAAATTTGCGGCGAAATATTGCCCAAGTCAGTCCGTCAATGGCCATCGTAGCGGGACAATTCAGTTCGATTGGGGATGATTTTAATATCAAGGTTCAAAAGAAATACGGGGATCGCGACCAGTATTTAGAGGATGTCATTATTCACAAAAAAAATCCAGAAAGCCCTAGCGAAAATACGACCGTAATTATGGCTGAATCTGGGGAACTTGCCAGTTCTGAAGACTCGAACACCCTTTCTTTGATATTAAACAATGGGCATTATTACGAGGATATCCAACTCAGTGATGGGGTCAAAGAACGGATCAATCGACCCTTTGCCAAAAGCGCCTTTAAGACCTACACCATACACATTGATTTAACTGAGCTAAACGACACAGACATTGACAAGGAAAATAACTTAAACAACCACAATATGTATAATGTGGGCGAGTTAATTCCAGAAATCGATCGCCTTTCTGATGTGTTTAGTGACGATATCGCCCAAATGACCGGCAATATGTACTTCCGCAGTGGTTTTACTCAATTTGCGGATTCTACTTATAAACAGATCAAAAACAAGACAGAATTTAACTCGATCTTGGAACTCTACGATATTCGTCAACAAGTACGCATTGCCGGGACGGCATTGGATAATGTCCGAAGCTCAATTCAGGCGCTGGGGTCGAAAAAGAAAAATCACCAACAGCTGATTAAAACGCTGAATAAACACGAAATAGCCCTACACGAAAAATTTGCTTTAGCCATATCGTGCATTATTTTGTTTTTCGTGGGCGCCCCGCTTGGAGCGATCATACGTAAAGGCGGTATGGGACTCCCGATGGTGATCGCGATCGTCTTGTTTTTAACCTATCACTTCATCGGTATTTTTGCCAAAAACAGCGCCGAAGACGGAACCATGCATCCCTTTATGGCCACTTGGATCAGCAGTTTTATTATGCTTCCCCTGAGTATTTGGTTGACCTATCGCGCGACAACAGATCAAGGCATTTTTGATTTTGACGCCTTTTTCCAGCGTTTTAAATGGCGCAAAAAGAAATAGTCGGGGCCAATCCCTATATTTGCACGCACAGAAAAAATTGACGCATGAGCCAGAACACCAACACCCCACACCAAGACATCGTTTTGGACACTATTCCCGAGGCCATCGCAGCCATAAAGCGGGGTGAAGTGATTATCGTGGTGGATGATCAGGATCGTGAAAACGAAGGTGATTTTTTGGCTGCAGCCGAATGTGTTACCCCTGAGATGATCAATTTTATGGCCACTCATGGTCGTGGACTCATTTGTGCGCCACTAACAGAATCGCGTTGTAACAATCTGCAGCTTGACATGATGGTGGGCAATAACACGGATCCCATGGAAACCGCCTTTACCATTTCGGTCGATTTACGTGGTTCAGGGGTCACTACAGGGATTTCAGCATCAGATCGGGCCAAAACCATTAAGGCTTTGACCGACGAGCAAACCAAACCCCACGATTTAAGCCGTCCAGGACATATTTTTCCTTTGGTCGCCAAAGAAGGTGGTGTCTTGCGCCGCACAGGCCATACCGAAGCGGCAATCGATTTTGCCCGGCTTGCCGGTTTTCAGCCTGCTGGAGTTATTGTCGAAATCATGAATGAAGACGGTTCCATGGCCCGTTTACCCCAACTGGTCGATGTGGCAAAACAGTTTAATTTAAAACTTGTTTCTATTGAAGATTTGGTCGCCTACCGCATGGAACACGACTCTTTGATCGAAAAAAAGGAAGACTTTGAACTCGAAACCCGCTTTGGTCGCTTCAGACTAAGAGCCTATCTGCAGACCACGAACAATCAAATCCACATAGCCCTTACCAAAGGTTCATGGAGTGCAAATACCGAAGTGCCCGTTCGGGTCAATGCCTCTATGGTCAATAATGATCTTCTGGCGTCACTGACCCAAGATACCCACCAAACCCTAGACGCCATGTTCCAGGTGATTAATGACCATGGTTTAGGGGCGATGGTATTTATCAACCAAAACAATCCTTCCTTGAATGTTTTGAGCCGCTTGACCCAGCTCAAATCGCTTCAAGTCGCGGGAACGGTCGTCAAAGCACCGCAACTGCCTATGGACAACAAAGATTTTGGTATTGGCGCACAGATTTTACACGATTTAGGGATACACAAAATCAAATTGATTTCGAATCATCAGCAAAGCAAACGTGTAGGAATGATTGGTTATGGCCTTGAAATAACCGACTATATTTCGTATTAAACAGGCTTGTGTTCAACACGCTCAATGCCGAATTTACAGACAGACTCATCGCGACGTATGCCGCAGATTACCTAGATATTCTTTAAAGTATCCCGCATGATTTGGGCCCGATGGTCTAAGGTTGCTTCATCCCATCCGAGTTTGACCAAAAAGCTCAAGGTCCGGCCCATAAAATGATCGCTTTGCCTAAAATCCTTGGATTTTAGCCCTAACAGCGTGTCTTTAAGTTCTGGGGTCAAAGGCGCCACACTCTTGGCCTGAGTCAAATGCTCCCAACCGTTTATGTAATGCCAATTGTTTTTAAACCAATAAAAACAAGCGTCAATTCCGGCCGCTGACAAAGCCTTTTGGGCTTGCTCAGCTTGTTCTGCTGTAGGTAAAAAGATATTCACAAAAGAATAATTTTGAACACCGCCCTGGGGAACACGTCTAAAATGAACCCCCGGCAAATCGGCGAGTGCTGCAGCTAAAATATCGTAATGCGCCTTTTGACGTTCCAAAATTTCGTCAAAACGCGCGAGCTGCCCCAGCCCAACGGCAGCGTGCAGTTCAGAAATACGAAAGTTATAGCCCAAAGTAGGATGGGTCTCGGCACCGCGATCACTGCCCACGTGGTCATGACCGTGGTCTTGATATTGGTCGGCGTTCACCTTGTATTTGGAATTATTCGTAATCACTGCGCCGCCTTCACCACAAGTAATGGTCTTGACAAAGTCAAAAGAAAAGCAACCTAAATCACCGTAGGCTCCCAGCGCAACCCCATTATATGTTCCGCCAATAGCCTGACAAGCGTCCTCCAACAAAATAAGATCGTGCTCTTGGCACAAGGCCTTTAACGCGCCTAAATCTGCCATTGAACCACACATATGCACCGGCATTACCGCTTTAGTCTTTTCAGTAATGGCCGCAGCAACAGCTTTTGGATCAAGCGTTAAGGTGTCATCTATGTCTACAAGAATAGGAATGGCTCCCAACATCATAATCGATTCAAAACTCGCCACAAAGGTAAATGTGGGCATGATCACCTCATCGCCCGCCCCGATTCCTGCACTAGCCAAAGCCACACTCAAGGCCGCTGTTCCACTTGAGACCAATTGACAGTGGTTTACGCCCATTCTTTTGGCGAAGGCTTGCTCAAACTCAAGGGCTTTATAATGGCCTTGACGCATTCCATCAAAACCATAGCGCATCAAAACACCGGTTTCTAAAACTTCATTGACTTGAGCCCGCTCTTGAGCTCCAAATACTTCAAATCCTGGCATATATTTCTATTGGTATCATCGCCTAATAAGGCAATCGATATTTAGATTCTGAGTAAAGGTAAAGGTTGCGCCATTTTTGTGCAATCTAACGGCCATATTTTGTTCGTGCCCCACCTCATTTTACCCGGAGTCTCCTACCGCGATGCCGCGGCGTTGATCACAAGCGGGTCATGCGTGGTACAATAGAACAACCATGAGAATTTTTTGCCTTAAATTGCGCCCGTGAAAACGGCAATAATCGTACTGAACTATAACGGACTGGCCCTGATGCAAGAATTTATGGCGCCCTTGCTGCGTTGCAGTCCTCAGGCGGATATCGTGGTCGCTGATAACGGCTCTACCGATCATTCCTTGGAGTGGCTTCGCCAACATTATCCTGAGGTTCAAATTATTGCCCTAGAAGAAAATCTGGGTTATGCGGGCGGATATAACAAAGCCATTTCTCTACTGAGGCAACCCTCAAAAAGTCAGAACAATCCCCGGCACGATTTATACGTTTTGCTTAACAACGACATAAAAGTGGTTCAGGGTTGGCTTGATCCCATTATTCAGGCCTTTGAGCAGGAAAAAGAATTGGTTGCCGCACAACCGAAAATAAAGGATTTAAATAAGACCCAATACTTTGAATACGCCGGAGCCGCAGGGGGCTATTTAGATACTTTCGGATATCCGTTTTGTCGGGGGCGCGTGCTCAATGTTTTGGAACAGGATCACGGACAGTACGATGACAACCAAGAGATTTTCTGGGCCAGCGGGGCGTGTTTATGCTTGCGCGCAGAAGCCTTTGAGCGTGTGGGTGGTTTTGATTCGGATTTGTTTGCGCACCAGGAAGAAATTGACCTGTGTTGGCGACTGCAGTCCATAGGCGGACGCGTGCGTTGCCTCACTCAATCGAGTGTTTATCACAAAGGCGGGGGCACCCTCAGCAGTGCCCACCCGCGCAAATCATTTTTAAACTTCCGAAATTCTCTTTTAGTCCTGATTAAAAATGTCGCAGGACCGCGCATTGTATTTATCATTTTAGTCCGTTTGATTTTAGATGGACTCTCTGGAATTGTTTTTATATTTCAAGGAAGACCAAAGCACACCTGGGCCATTATCAAAGCTCATTTTAGTGTGTACCGCTTGTTACCCATTTACCTTAAAAAGCGAAAAATTTGGGCAAATCGGTTAAAATACGCGCGAATTTCATCAATTCTCTACGCAAGATTTTTTAAAAATCGCCGTTATTTTAGTCAATTATAATTAACACTAAAAAGCCTTTATAACCTGTGTATAAATTATTGTTAAGGCCTATTGAATATGGGCATTAATTGTTAATTTTGAATCAACTTAATCCTACCACTATGACGACAAAACATTTGTTTTTATTATTAGGCGCTGGACTTGTGATGGGATCCTGCGTAACTAAAAAACAGTTTACAGAATTACAAGCAAAACAAAAAAGAACACAAGATCTTCTCAATACCGCAACCGTTAAACTCAATGCCTGTGAAGCGGAACAAGCCACGGCCAAAGTGCGCATTGCTTCTTTTGAGGAGCGTATCGCTGAACTTAAAAAGGATAAACAAGACCTTATTGAAAGCTCAAAAGATCTGACCGTTTTAACGCAAACTGGCGCGACGAACCTAGAGAAGTCACTAGAAAGCCTTAAAGAAAGAGATTTGAAAATCAACCGACTACAGGATGCGCTCAATAAAAAAGACAGTGTCTCTTTGGCGATTGTGTCAAGCCTGAAAAAAGAGGTTGGATTGGATGACAAAGACATCGAAATCAACGTAGAAAAAGGGGTGGTATTCATTTCACTATCAGACAAAATGCTCTTTAAGAGCGGAAGCTATACCGTAACCGAACGAGCTAAGGAAATTTTGGCCAAAGTCGCTATTGTGATCAATGGTAAGCCTGATTTTGAGGCTTTGGTTGAAGGCCACACAGATGATGTGCCTTACAGCAATGGCCCCCTTATCGATAACTGGGATTTGAGTGTAAAGCGTTCAACGGCGATTGTTCGTGAACTTCAAACCTTAGGGGTTAAACCAAGCCAACTTATTGCAGCCGGGCGTGCAGAGTTCAACCCACTTGTGGCCAATGATACTCCGGCCAATAGATCGATCAACAGACGGACTAAAATCTACGTCCTGCCAAAAATTGATCAGTTCTATAAAATGGTAGAGGACGAACTCGAAAACCTTTCTGCTCAAGGGAATTAGGAAATAATTGTGATCCAGGGCATTAAGCCTATAGCAGAGCGTCAAAGACTCCGGATGACGAAATAGAAAAAAAACACCAGCATGGCGCTGGTGTTTTTTGTTTTAGAGGCCTAAAAAATATCTAAGGAACCCAGTCCCTCGCGAAGAATCTCGGGGGGTTCTTGAGTCAAATCGACTACCGTAGAGGCCACATTGCCCCCGATACCCCCATCAATGACCAGGTCCACTTTATACTGCCAATGCTCGTAAATCAATTCAGGGTCGGTGGTATACTCCAATATGAGATCTTCATCCTTTATAGAACGTGAGACCATAGGCGCATCGAGCAATTCCAGTACGGCCTGAATAATCGGGTTATCCGGAATACGAACACCTACCTCTTTGCGTTTTTTAAAACTATTGGGCAGGTCATTCCCTCCGGGTAAGATAAACGTATAAGGTCCGGGAAACGCTCTTTTTAAGAGCTTAAATACCGGTTGCTCCAATGGGCGCGTGAGTTGACTGATTTGACTCAGATCACGACAAATAAAGCTCATGGGCGCTTCGGCCTTTTTACGGCCATCAATCATCCGCAGTTTTTCAACAGCCTTTTTTTCAAAGGCAGCACACCCCATGGCATAGACCGTATCACTGGGGAAAATAACAATACCTCCGTTTTTAAGGCAGTTTACAACGCGCTGAATCGCCTTAGGATTGGGCGGATCGTTATAGATGCGTAACAGTTCTGCCATGACTTTAGGAGACGAGTGAGAGTTTGGCAAATCGCAATAATAATTTTTTTAAGCCGGCCGAGTCAAAATTAATCTCGGCCTTCATATCTGGACCCTGTCCCTCTAAGGCGACGATCGTCCCTTGTCCAAAACGCATGTGCCCTACTCGAGTCCCGACTTTAAGCGTCGATAAGGCCGCTTCATCAACAGGAGCACTGGATTTGTCCAAGTCTGGGTTTAGACTTTTTAATTTTTTTAAGTTCGAAGGCGGCGTAAAACGCGGCGCACTGGGTTGTGGCTTTGCCGATTTGCCTCTATTGGAACCCTGGCTAGAATACCCGCCTTTTGATCCTTGACCTGAAGTGCTCTGATTTGCCCCTTGACCGCGCAATCTTATTTGGCTATAATCATGATCATCAAATACATCTGGATCAACAAAAGTTCGGTAGCGCTCCGATGGTTTGGGGGTCAGTAAATCCAAATATTTCTCGTCTATTTCTTCAATGAAACGACTGGGC
>DDCS01000042.1:0-290 GCA_002335345.1 Flavobacteriaceae bacterium UBA2000
CGTTTTAATTGGTTAGAATACTACAAAATAAAATTCCAGGCGACTTGGTTTACGACTTTGGTTGGGGACCTAGTCTTGAGGCCAAAAGCGGAATTTGGATTCCTTGGGGCCTATAATAAATACCGTGGTATTCCTCCATTTGAGCGCTTTTTCTTAGGAGGTGACGGACTCGGGGCGTTCAGTCTCGATGGCCGTGAAGTGGTTCAATTGCGGGGTTATCCTAACCAGTCTTTGAGCACCAATGACGGTAGTGCGATCTACAATAAATTCTCTTTAGAATTAAGATATCC
>DDCS01000042.1:398-4509 GCA_002335345.1 Flavobacteriaceae bacterium UBA2000
GCAGGAATTCGTATATTTATGCCCGCCTTTGGTTTATTAGGGATTGATTTTGGCTACGGATTCGATCCAGTTTTGAACGGTGTAGGAAGAAATGGATGGGAAACTCATTTCATAATCGGTCAACAATTTTAAATCGTGGCACGATTATTTCTATGCAATAATACAGAATTATGAATGCACTTAAGGTCTTGTTTTCCATCGTATTTGTCGCGGCAAGCTTTACAGTCAGCCACGCGCAAAGAGGCGCCCGTATTGGGTATATTGATATGGAATACATATTAGAGAATGTTCCAGAATATCAAGAAGCCAAAAATCAACTCAGTTCTAAAGTAAGCAAGTGGAAGCGCGATTTGGACAAAATGCGCCAAGAAATTGAACAACTCAAACTTAATTTGAGCAATGAACGCATCTTACTCACCAAAGAGCTCATCGAAGAACAGGAGGAAGAGATAAAAATATTAGAAGACGAGATGATCGCCTACCAACAAAACAGGTTTGGCCCCAATGGTGATTTAGATGTGCAGCGTCGTCAACTGGTGCAGCCTATTCAAGACCAAGTCTTTAATCTAGTCCAAGAATTGGCCGAAGCCAAAAAATACGATTTCATCTTTGACAAATCAGCGGATGTCGTGATGCTTTTTGCGGCAAAGCGCAATGATATCTCCGACCAAATCTTGCGCAGTATTAATCGTGCAGCCAAACGCGAGCAGGCCTTAAGCCGCAAGGAAGGCAAGAATATTGAAAAGGAAGAGTCATTGAGTGCCGAGGAGAGTGAGGCAAAAAGTGAACGCGAAGAAGCTATTGCCGATAAAAAGAATCAACGAGAAGCCATGATGGAAGAGCGCCGTCGCAAACGCGATTCTATTCGAATGGTCAAACAAGCCGAATTTGAGGCAAGACGCCAAGAGCTACTCGATAAAAGACAAAGACGTCTAGATTCTATAAACGGAGTACAAAATAATACCAGCAATGAAGGCTCTTCTGGAGCTCAAGGGCCACCGAGCGGCCCTCCAGTCCCTCCGGGAGGTGGAGATGGCTCGGGAATTTAACACTAAGTAAACTTTAAAACAGAAATTTAATACCCTTACAAATGAAAAAACTCAACGTATTACTTTTAGCCGCCTTATTACTTTTCGGCGCGCAAACAACAGTTTTCGCACAATCAAAGGTGGCCCACATCAATACCACTGAGCTCGTTTCCGTAATGCCAGAGATGAAGGCTGCAGAAGGCCAATTGGAAAAACTCCAGAAAACCTATGACACAGAAATTAAAGCGATGACTAAAGAACTTCAGGCTAAAATTACGCAGTATGATGCTGAGGCAGCCAATAAAACTGAAGAGGAAAACAGAAAGCGTATAGAAGAAGTTCAAGGGATGCAAAATAATATTGGTGCTTATCGCCAACAAGCTTTACAAGATTTACAACAAAAAGAAGTGGATCTTTTTCAGCCTATTTTAGAGAAGGCACGTCAAGCCATTCAAAAAGTAGCGCGTGCTCAAGGATTTCAGTATGTTTTGGACGCCACACAGGGGTCAGGAGTTATCCTAGCCGACGGTAAAGATTTACTTGCCGATGTTAAAAAAGAGCTCGGTATTTAAGAGATTCTAGTTGTCCGCTATTTAAGCCCCTTTTGGCTTATAAAAATTTAAAGAAACTGCCCGCTTCTCGCGGGCAGTTTCTATTTTTACACTATGATCAATAAAGAAGCGCCTATAGGTTTGTTTGACTCTGGAGTTGGAGGCACTTCTATTTGGCGCGAGATCCATCAACGCCTGCCTTTTGAACATACCCTGTATTTGGCCGATAGTCAAAACGCACCTTATGGCGCAAAATCTGTAAAAGAAATTATTGCCCTTAGTGTTAAAAACACAGAATTACTTTTGGCTCAAGGGTGTAAGCTCATTGTGGTAGCATGCAATACGGCCACGACCAATGCCATAGAACCCCTTAGAGAAAAATACAGCGTTCCGTTTATTGGAATTGAACCAGCCATAAAACCTGCGGCACTTCAATCAAAAACAAAATCAGTCGGAATCCTTGCCACCAAGGGCACTTTAAATAGTGCCTTGTTTCACGAGACGGCCAATCAATACGGTGGCTCCATAAACCGCATAGAAGTCGTTGGAGAAGGTCTGGTGCCTTTGATCGAACAAGGGGTGGTAAATGGCCCAGAAATAGAAGCCCTCCTGATAAAATATCTGAGTCCTATGATCCAAGCTGGTGTGGATCATATTGTTTTGGGTTGCAGCCATTACCCCTATCTCATCCCTACGATCAAAAGACTAATACCCGAACACATTAACATTATCGATTCTGGATTTGCGGTAGCCCGTCAAACTCAGACTATCCTGGCGGAAAAAGGTCTTTTGCGTCATGAACCAAACTCGGATCAAACTAGGCCTATAGAAACTTCGGCCCATACTTCTGAACTTAGTTCCGTAAGGCTCGAGTTTTGGACTAATGCAGATCCTAAGCCTTTAACGCAGCTGCTTAATCTTAATGCGCAAAATAACGACATTGAGGAGCGAGACCATAATATCCTCAAAAAGGACTTTTAGTCTTCTTTAAACCACGACGCGTACATGGAATAACTCTTTGCTATGCGCTCAATTTCACCTTCCATTAATTCTGGACTGACTGATTTTATACACTTAGCGGGTACCCCGGCGTATACACTACCTCTTTTTATATGTGTATTTTTGGGAACTACAGCCCCTGCGGCGATAATACTATAGGGTTCTACGATGCAATCATCCATAACGATAGCGCCCATCCCGATAAGCACATGGTCATGAATACGACAACCATGCACGATTGCATTGTGGCCAATAGAGACATGATTACCAATAGTGGTGGCAGATTTTTCATAGGTTCCATGAATAACGGCACCATCTTGAATATTAACATGATCTCCTACAGTGATGCTGTTTACATCGCCCCGAACCACGGCACTAAACCAGACACTACACCCCGCTCCCAANNGCGGGGTTTTCCCCCTTACCGTTTTAATCAGCATAGTTAATAAACTGGGGCCGAAGAATAGAAATTTTCTTAGAAATTAGGACGCAACATTCCGTTATAGCGCATGTCTTGATCCCATCCACTAAATCGACCTCTTAGGAAATTATACCCAATGGTAATTTGATGAAAACCACCTGATTCCAATCGTACAGAGCCAGTTTGATAGGAATAGGTATAGGCGAACATCAAATTCTTATAGGTCGCCCCAACAACTGGAGTAATGTATTGTAACTTTTGGTTACGCACCTGAGCACCATCTAAGTACTCCGCACCGTCAAAACTTCTACGATAGCTAAGTCCGGCATATACAGATCCAAATTCCATAGCGCGAAAAGCCTTAAAATTCAAATCAACACCCTGTTCTTGAGTGCGCTCCTTATATTGAAGTAAAAAGGACGGCTCGAAGTAATATAACCCTCCTGACCCGGGAATACCATAGGACATGGAAAGAATATAATTGCGTTGGTTGTTCGACTCAAATTCCTCAGAGTACAAACTTCGGTTTCGGAATAAAAGATTCTTTACCGTAAAATGCGCTGCAAAATCCAAAAAGTTATAGGACATCCCGGCATCAACATTAAAATATCCGGTAGTTTGAATAATCCCTGCAATAACAGGATCGTATTGGCTGGGGTCGAAATTGGTTTCGTCTAATTTAGACTCCATAAGCCCAACACTCATTCCAAAAGACAGTTGATTGATCTCAGAACGATTTCGCGAAAACAACAGATGGTGGGCATAAGTCAAATACCCCCCGACCTGTGAGTGATATCCGTTGGCATCGTTAAACACGATCGCGCCTAGGCCAGAATTCTGTCCTACTCTATTGTGATAGCTGGCCGTTTGTATATTGGGCGCTTCATTTTGATCAAACCACTGCTGACGTGCCGTCATGCGTAACTTTCCATAAGCAGAGGCTCCTGCCATCGAAGGATGCAGAAGGTATAAGTTGTCGGCAAAATAATCATGGTATACCGGCAAACCATCCTGCGCTTGCAACGCCGCGGTCATGGCAACAATGAGACTGAATAAGGTGTTTCTTAATTTCATATGAGAATACAAATATCTATCTTTTTAATGTAAAATGT
>DDCS01000147.1 GCA_002335345.1 Flavobacteriaceae bacterium UBA2000
ACACCTATTCTTGTCCTGAATGTGACCATAATTGGAATCCATCCGAATCAGCACAAACAAAAGAAATGGAAGTCCTTGATGCTAATGGTAATGTTCTGGTCACTGGAGATTCAGTGGTAGTGATCAAGGATTTACCCGTAAAAGGCGCGCCTAAACCAGTCAAAGCAGGGACCAAAGTAAAAAACATCAGACTCGTAGAAGGAGATCATAACATAAGCTGTAAAATAGATGGTTTTGGTGCGATGGGCCTAAAATCCGAGTTTGTCAAAAAGGCATAGTTCTTTTCGTCGCTTTTTTTTGCCAATCATCTACTTTGGAACTTTTGGTTTGAAAAAAACAATAGATTTACCAAGCAAAATGGAACAAGTGAGTCAAATGAAAAAGAATATAGGTAATGCGGACAAGACCATCCGTGTGCTGTTAGCGCTTACTTTTATCTACCTATATGCTTACGAATATATTACAGGCACCTTGGGCCTAATACTGATGCTCGTTACACTATTTTTCAATATCAGCAGTATTGTGGGCCATTGTCCATTATACGTCGCTTTGGGTATCAATACCAATAAGAAAAAGTAAACTTTTCCCTCAATTAGCGTTCATACCCTATGATTATGGGGTCGCTTTGTTATTTATTCCAAAGTAATAATATTTTATATTTTACGAAACAATCAATAAAATGATTGTTTTAGTTCAAATATTTATCAATTATTCATCTATTCAATATATTTGATGAGAATTTAATAATAATTATAATGATTCTTCAAGTTTAGCACTACTTGTTCCTTTTTTCTTTACTTGTCCTAACCCAAATTAAGTGTTATGGCAGTAGTGTCTATCGCCTGGACTTAAAACAATTTGATGAAGGGACATTACAAGCCCATGGATCTAAACCCAGGCTAAACAAGGATCACCAAAAAGAGCTAGAATAACTTCAGTGTGTGATACGACTATAACTCCGCAAACAGATTGCCTAGCCCGTCTTTAAACTGAAATCCTTCCAGGGTTCTGTACTTGTTTAATTTTTTGTGGGCCTCGAGTCCCCAGAGTAAAAATTCCATTAAAAAGTATTTATCCGCGGGAGCACAATCCCTTTGAAATTCATCCACTAAATCTTCTAGATGGGGTACAGAGCGCAAGGTATCTTGATAGACGTCTTCGGGTAGACCATCTTCGATAAATAAATCGTTATCACTGTAAAACCAGCCCAATAAACTGTCGTACGGGCCCTCTTGGTCTTGTTTTTGGAGTTTTTTAATCTCCGGAAAATATTTTGGAAATAAGGTTTTTACGGCCTGATTGATCAAGTGCAATGAAATCTGCTCAGCCCCTTCCTGCTCTCCTTCGTAGACCAACTCTACTTTACCGTTAATGGCGGCGATAATGCCTAAAAAGTCCGACATACGCAAGGTAGTCTTGTCCTGAGCATTAATCAGCATCCGGCGCTCTGCAGTACTGATTAGATTTTCAAAAGCCGTGATACTCATACGGGCACTAACCCCACTTTTGGCATCAACATACTCACTGCGCCGTGCTTCAAAGCCAATTTGCTCTAAGAGGTCGCGGGCGAGTTCAGGGATATGCATGTTTTGATCCGCCTCACGAGGTTTTACCTCCTGCCGCGTAATGGCCTTGGCCACCGTTAATGAATGCGGATAATGCGTTAAGATTTGAGACCCGATTCGGTCCTTGAGCGGCGTCACGATACTCCCACGGTTCGTGTAATCCTCGGGATTCGCGGTAAAGACAAACTGAGCCTCAATAGGCAGGCGTAGTTTAAACCCACGAATCTGGATTTCTTTCTCTTGAAGAATACCAAAAAGCGCCACCTGAATACGCGCTTGAAGATCAGGAAGCTCATTAAGCACAAAAATACAGCGGTGCGCCCGCGGAATCATCCCAAAGTGAATAACCCGCTCATCCGCATAAGAGAGCTTGAGATTCGCTGCCTTGATCGGATCTACATCGCCGATCAAATCGGCTACGGTTACATCTGGGGTGGCTAGTTTTTCAAAAAAACGATCATCACGATGCAACCACGTTACAGGAGTTTCATCTCCGTGCTCCGCTATGAGTGCTTTGGCCTGATAACTGATCGGACTCAGCGGATCATCATTGATCTCAGATCCAGCCACCACGGGGACCCACTCATCAAGAAGCCCGGTCATTTTGCGTGCCAAACGCGTTTTGGCCTGGCCGCGTAGCCCTAATAGGTTGATGCTGTGCCCTGAAAGCAAGGCGCGCTCCACATCAGGGATCACCGTGTGCTCATATCCCAACAATCCTTCAAAGGTCGGTTCACCAGACTTGATGCAAGCACGCAAATTATCAGCGAGTTCTTGCTGTATGTTTTTTGGGGTATATCCTGAGGCTTTTAACTGCCCGAGGGTCTTAATTTCTTTGCTCATCCTAATCTTCTTTTTCTGTTTTGCTGATAATCTTCAAATATCATTTCTCCAAGACCTTTTAAGCCCGTAAAAAAGGCTTTGCCCTTGTTGGCCTCTGTAAACGTGCGCACAAAACGCTTCAAATACGGATCCTGAGCAATCATAAAGGTAGTAATGGGTATGTGCAGTTTTAAGGCCTGCCGGGCCATGTTATAACACTTATCGACGATATAATCATCTAGACCCACACTGTTTTTGTAATAGGTCCCTCCCGGTTCCTTAAGACAGCTGGGCTTGCCATCGGTGATCATAAAAATCTGTTTGTTGCTGTTTTTACGGCGGCGCAGCAAATCCATGGCTAAAGAAAGCCCGGCCACCGTATTGGTGTGATAAGGGCCTACTTCTAAATAAGGAATGTCTTTAATGGCGATGGGCCAAGCATCATTGCCAAAA
>DDCS01000009.1 GCA_002335345.1 Flavobacteriaceae bacterium UBA2000
AGGTCTTTCATGTTCCCCATTTTCTTGACTTGTTGGATTTGCGACAAGAAATCATCGAACCCAAATTGGTTCTTGGCAATTTTCTTATTGATTTTGCGGGCTTCTTCTTCGTCAAATTGCTGCTGAGCTCGTTCAACCAAAGAAACCACATCCCCCATTCCAAGAATACGGTCGGCCATTCGTTCTGGATAGAAAATATCGAGGGCTTCCATTTTCTCTCCTGTACCAATAAACTTTATGGGCTTATTGACCACTGTCTTAATGGAAAGCGATGCCCCCCCACGGGTATCCCCGTCGAGTTTGGTCAACACGACTCCGTCAAAATTCAAGACATCGTGAAAAGCTTTTGCCGTATTCACGGCATCTTGTCCTGTCATGGCATCTACCACAAAAAGGGTTTCGTTGGGCGTAATGGCTTTGTGAATTTCGGAGATCTCTTTCATGAGCACCTCATCGACCGCTAAACGTCCGGCAGTATCGACAATGACCGTATCACAGTTTTGTGCTTTAGCGGCAGCTATTCCAGCCAAGGCGATTTTAACCGGATTTTTTTCCTCTCTGTCTTCATATATAGGCACGCCCACTTGCTCAGCAACAATACCCAATTGATCGATGGCAGCGGGACGATAAACATCACAGGCTACCAATAAAGGTGTTTTCCCTTTTTTACTTTTTAAATGTAGTGCAAGCTTACCAGTCAAGGTTGTTTTTCCCGATCCTTGTAAACCCGACATTAATATAATTGAAGGCTTCGACGATAAATTTAAACCTACAGCCTCTGCGCCCATTAATTCCGTCAATTCATCTTTTACGATTTTCACCATCAATTGACTTGGATTAAGGGTAGTCAGTACATCTTGTCCTAGGGCTTTTTCTTTTACTCTGGTCGTAAAATCTTTGGCGATTTTAAAGTTAACATCAGCATCAAGTAAGGCGCGCCGCACCTCCTTTAAGGTCTCCGCAACGTTGACCTCGGTGATGCTTCCATGGCCTTTTAAATTGTGTAAGGCTTTGTCTAATTTTTCACTTAAACTATCAAACATGATTCATTCTAAAATAAGATTGTAAAGATACACATTGCGCGGGCACAATCAAAAAGAAGACAGCGTCAAAAAACGCCCTTAGAAAACAAAAAGACCCGGCCATTGGCCGGGTCTTTTTTAATCTGCAGCGATCAACAGTTCTCTATCAAACCTATTTAAGATCCAATAGATTACAAACGCTCAAAGGTCAAATAATCAGTGCCTCCATTACCCCCGCTAATGTCGCGGAGTTCAATTTTGGTATTGTCCACAGAAATAAAATCCCAGTCATCGATTAAATCCTCAAAATCACTGGATTCCGGCACAGCAAAATCAAGAATGAAATCATCGTCATCACTTGAATTCCCATCGTCATCACTCGAAGAGTTTGCACTGTCGTCCATAATATTCCAAGTCCCGTTGACTGTTTGATTTCCGTTTGATGCAACCACAGTGCCGTCTGTGTTGAACACAAAGGTATAACCGTTAAAGTCATTGGTCTGATCCACTCCAGAGTCTTCGAAACGGGTGATTTGCCAATCCCCTTGTTCCATGATCTCCGAGGTCAAATCAGCGCTATTTGAACTGCTGTTATTGTTATCATCATTACTGTCATCACTAGGATTACAGGCCACAAAAAACAGGTGCAAAGCGGCGATTAAAAAAATATTTGCTTTCATAAGATTGTATTTCAAAAGATTAAAGCTCAAAATTAAGTGATTTAGGGATTAGTTACACTGAGAAATATCATATCCAGGTCGTGACCAACGAATATTTTCTGACTCGCCATTTTGACCTTCGATTTCATATTGCACAACCCAATTGTCACATCGGTAGTCCATTTCTTGTTCAAAGAAGTTGCCAAAACCTAGATCGATGGTGAGCAAATCATTGACGTAGGTGTAAGCCTCCGGATTAGGAATCGCATCATCAATTCCAAGATTTTCCCAATCACAAACGGGATCAACACAGTATACCGTATAACGCAATCCATCCTGAAAAATATACATAGTATTAGGATAATCTTCCAAAACCCACTTACCTTCAATGGTTTCAGGCGAAGTATTACCACAGCCTGTATATGGCGTGCGACCAAAATTCAAGCGCTCAGTCTCTCCACTTCCACCACTGACATCCTCGAGCTGTACGCTTTCGGTGTCGTAAAACAAAACGTCCCAGTCATCATTTAAGTCCTCAAACGGGTCATCTTCGCCATTGTAATTGAAATTTAAGATGAGTTCAAGCCCAGTTGAACTGTTTGATGCAGTCCAGAATCCATTAACCGTTCTGCTGGAAGACACCGCCTGAACTGTTCCGTCAAGACTGTAAGTAAAAGTATAGTCTACATAGTCACAGGTATCATTTTCAAGATCCTCTTCCATGAGATTTACATACCACTGATCCGTCACCATTAACTCTATTAAAGCATTGGTTTCTCCGCTGCCGCCTCCGCCAGAATTTGGCGTGCGACCAAAGGTCAACTGATCCACACTGCCATCTCCGCTGACATCGCGTAATTCAATAAGATCAGCAGAGACCGATAAAATCTCCCAATCATCCTGTAGCTCCTCTAAAGGATCCATCGTGCCAAAATTCAGATCTAACTTTTCAACACCAGAATCGGTATAGGTGCTCCAACTCCCTGATGTTTGCATGCCATTATCTGCCAAAGCCGTACCATCAGCGTTAAAGGTGAACGAATAACCATTAAAATCAGAGGTTTCATCGTAGTCATCAAAGAAATAGGTCACATACCACACCCCATCGGTTAACTGGTCCTCTATGGCTGTTGATGTATTGCCCCCTGAATTAGAACAATCAACTTGATTAAAAAGATCGGTCAATTCTGTATTTGAATTCACTGTGGTCGCTGTACCGCTCACAATTACGGTAATCGGGTAATTTATGGCGACATAGACATCACTGCCCAGGCCATTCAAGAAGTTAAACCATTCGCTGGCATTGTTAATACTCAAAGTACCGGTCTGTTCATTCGCGGCATTGTACAAAGTTCCTGTAATCGGAAATTGAAAGTCCAAACAACCTAAATCGTCAGATATATTGTTGGCACAATTCGCGACGAGCGAATTGAAGCTTGCTAAATCATTGACTACTTGCTCGCTGAAGTCTTCGGAAATAAGCGTCAAGGGAAAAACCAAATCAAGAACATCTGTATCTCCAAT
>DDCS01000171.1 GCA_002335345.1 Flavobacteriaceae bacterium UBA2000
TATCCAAATGTTGATTTTTATTCGGGGATCATTTATCGTGCACTGGGTATTCCTGTCCCAATGTTTACGCCAATGTTTGCTCTGGGTCGTTTGCCTGGTTGGATTGCGCAATGGCGCGAGATGCGTTTGCGCAAGGAACCTATTGGACGTCCACGTCAATTATATACAGGAGCCACACTACGCGCGTTCAAGGATATCGACTATCGATAGATTATTCTGAGAAAGTTCATTCCTTTAAACTGAAAATTATATGTCCTTTGATCTAAACATCAATGATGAAATAGGTCGTCTCAAGGCGGTGGTACTCGGTGTTGCTTTAAGCAATGGCCCTACTCCTGACTTAAAAGATGCTTATGACCCTAAGTCGGCTGAGCATATCAAGGCGGGAACCTACCCCAAGGAAGAAGACATGGTTCAGGAGATGGATGCATTTGCCGATGTATTGAGCCGTTACGGAGTCACGGTATACCGTCCTGAAATTATTCATAACTACAATCAGATCTTTACCCGCGATATCGCCTTTGTGATAGAGGACAAAATGATCATTGCTAACATCCTTGAAGATCGATCAAAAGAAATTCATGCCCTTGATTTTTTAATGGGTCAAATTCAAGAGGATAAAATCATTAAATTTCCTGAACATGCCCATATCGAAGGGGGCGATGTCATGCCTTGGGGGGACTATATATTCGTTGGGACATTCAAAGATAAAGACTACCGAAAGTACATTACCGCAAGAACGAATACCGCTGCTGTAGAGCATTTGCAGAAAATTTTCCCTCATAAAAAAGTCGTTTCTTTTTCGCTCAAGAAGTCAAATTTTGATCCCAAAGAAAATGCCTTGCACTTAGATTGCTGCTTTCAACCCCTAGGAAAAGGAAAAGCCCTTATTCACAAAGAAGGGTTCTTAATTGAGCATGAATATCAATGGCTTGTGGACTTTATAGGACCTGAAAATATATTTCATGTCGATAAAGACGAAATGTATCACATGAACTGCAATGTCTTTTCGATCAGTCCCGAGGTCATCGTTTCTGAAAAGGGATTTACCCGCCTCAATAACTGGCTTCGCGCAGAAGGATTTACAGTGGAAGAAATTCCTTACTCGGAAATTGCCAAGCAGGAAGGATTATTGCGTTGCAGTACCATGCCACTCTCTCGCGAAACGGCCATTAAATAAGCTTCAGCAATAGGCTCATAAAATTTTAGCGCCCTTCTTGCTCTAAGAGGCTCGTCTTTTTCTTTAAAAATTTAAGAACGACATAACTGAGTCCAGTGAGAATTGTTCCGTAAATAAAGAAAAGATTGCCCGATTTGTAGGTGCCGCCATTTAAATATTCTCCTGTAATGTCAAATAAACAAAAGAGGATAAACATGGCAAATAATCCGTTTTTTTCCTTTTTGAGTACTTTTCTCCAACTAAAACTCAGGTTGGGTGTTTTGAATTGACTTAGTGCCGGAATAAATGCCGGTACACCTCCTGCCCAACGGGTATAGGTTTGGCCAAATTTACGTCTTAAGAACTGTTCTTCTGCAAACATGATACGCTCGTAATAAAGCCAATAAAAAAGGATAAAGGTCACATTAAACCAGATATTTCCTGTGAGCAGGGCAAGGCCCCACCACATCAAAAAATTCCCCAAATAAAGTGGGTGTCTCAAAGTCGAATAAAGCCCTGTTGTATTTAATGTTTCGGCGACCTGTTCTTCCGTATTACGTCCCGAGGTGAATCGAGGGGTATGCCCAACGGTGTATACACGAATCAATAACCCCAGCGCGCAAACGCCAAAACAAATCATTTCAAAATAAGGGTCAAACCAGAGTTGATCACCTTTTAAAAAATAGGCCTCTGGATGTAATTCTTTATAACAATAAAGCGCGTATCCCAATACCAAAATGATAATGGGAAGATTACTCCGATATTTAAATAACCATACTCCTTGCTGCTCGAATTCCTCTTGTAATGCCATAATTAATTGGTTTGTTGTTGATTGGTTTGTTGTGTAAACAGATTGTTTTTTGATGTATTGCAAAAACAAAAAACAATGAAAATTTTATTGCAGGCAATTTCGTAAAAATATATCTAAATGCCCTTTCAAAACTTTATTTTTGTCATTCACTAACCTGTTTGTCGGGTTGATTTCTAATAATTATGGCGCAAACTACGAGTACTATTTTGATGATCCGCCCGGCGGTTTTTCGCTCCAATGAAGAGACAGCCGTCAACAATTACTTTCAGAACTCATTGAGTTTGTCGGCTGAGAAAGTTATTGATTTGGCCAGAAATGAGTTTGATGATTTTGTCGCTCAACTGCGTCAAAAAGGCGTAAAGGTCATTGTGGTCGAGGACGATCCGGCATTGGATACTCCAGACTCAATTTTCCCGAATAATTGGATTAGTTTTCACAGAAACGGGAGTGTAGCATTATACCCCATGTTTGCTGAAAATCGTCGGCGAGAACGCCGAGAAGAAGTCCTCGAGGCTATAGAAAATGAAGGTTTTATCATTCGAGAAGTCATGGATTATACCGAGGCAGAGCAGGAAGGCGTGTTTTTGGAAGGGACTGGAAGTATGATTTTAGATCGCGTCAATCATACCGCCTATTGCGCACTATCTCCTCGAGCGGATGAAGACTTGTTTCTAGAATTTTGTGAGGATTTTGATTATTATCCTATTGTCTTCAATGCCTTCCAAACTGTAGCGCAAAAGCGGGTAGCGGTGTATCATACTAATGTGATCTTATGCTTGGGCGATGCTTTTGCGGTAATATGCCTGTCTTGTATTGACAATGTTCAGCAGCGTAACACGGTTGTCGCTCAACTCCACGCCGACAATAAGGAGATCATCGATATAACCCAAGAGCAAATGCATCAATTTGCAGGAAATATGTTACAAGTAAAAGGACTTGAAAACCGCTCCATTATTGTTATGAGCCAAAGTGCCCGGGATAGTTTAACGCCCGAGCAAACAAAAACTCTCGAGAAGCATGGGGAATTACTTGCGGCTAAGCTGCCCACCATTGAAACATGCGGTGGTGGAAGTGCTCGATGTATGATGGCTGAGGTGTTCTTGCCAAAGGCGTGAAATCAAATGCTTCAGGCCACTAAATACCTGAACTAAGCCATATTTTTGACTTATCTTTGCCCCCTGAAACACGCGAATTACATTGAGATGAAGGCCGAAAATTTTTTGAGAATAGCAGTAACCCAAGCTCTAGGAGAATTTTTCCCAGGAACTCATGTGCCTGTCGAATTCCAAGCGACCAGAAAGGACTTTGAAGGGGACATCACCTTGGTTATTTTCGCGATGCTTAAAGTCATCAAAGGGCGCCCTGAAGCCATTGGAAATCAAATTGGGACCTACCTTGTGACTCATGTTCCCGAGGTTTCAGCCTATAATGTGGTCAAAGGTTTTCTGAACATAAGTCTCAGTGATTCCTTTTATATTTCAGCCTTTGAGGAAATTACCAGGGCGCGTGATTTTGGTGTTTCAGCCCCAACTGGACGTGCCTTAATGGTTGAGTATTCCTCTCCAAACACCAATAAACCCTTGCATTTGGGCCACATAAGAAATAACCTGCTGGGGTATTCTGTTTCTGAAATTTTAAAGGCAGCGGGCCATAAGGTCTATAAAACCCAGATCATCAATGATCGGGGTATTCACATTTGTAAAAGCATGTGGGCTTGGCAAACTTATGGGCAAGGGCAGACCCCTGAAAGCACGGGACTCAAGGGCGATAAACTAGTGGGCAATTACTACGTCAAGTTTGACCAAGTTTATAAAGAACAACAAAAAGATCTTCTCGCTCAAGGGAGGACTCAGGAGCAGGCTGAAGCCGAGGCCCCCGCTATTTTAGCGGCAAAAGAGATGCTTCGTCAATGGGAGCAGGGGGACCCGGATGTCGTTGCTTTATGGAAGACAATGAATCAGTGGGTTTATGATGGCTTTGAGCAAACCTACAAAAAGCTCGGTGTAGACTTTGACAAGAATTATTTTGAGAGTGAGACCTATCTTTTGGGCAAAAAAGACATAGCGCATGGTTTGACCCAGGGCGTATTTTATCAGAAAGAAGATGGTTCGGTTTGGTGTGATTTAACGGACCAAGGTCTGGATCAAAAGCTGGTATTGCGCAGTGATGGGACGTCAGTATACATGACTCAAGATATCGGTACGGCTATTCAGAGGATGAGTGATTATCCCGATGCCAATGGCATGATTTATACCGTGGGTAATGAGCAGGATTATCATTTCAAAGTATTGTTCCTGATCTTATCAAGGTTGGGCTATTCTTGGGCGCAGAACCTATATCATCTCAGTTATGGTATGGTGGACCTACCTTCAGGCAAAATGAAGTCTCGCGAGGGGACCGTGGTAGATGCCGATGATTTAATCGATCAAATGGAGCAAACGGCCCAAGAAATTACTGAGAGTCTTGGAAAAATTGACGCGCTTTCTGATCAGGAAAAAACCGCCTTATTTAAGACCATAGGTCTCGGCGCTTTAAAATATTATATTCTCAAAGTCGACCCCAAAAAGCGTATTCTTTTTAATCCGGAGGAAAGTGTCGATTTTCAAGGGAACACAGGGCCATTTATTCAATATGCTTACGCCCGAATTCAATCGATTATACGCAAAGCACAAAAAGAATATTCAAGCCTTTTGTCAGAGAAGTCTTTTGAAAATTTGACGTTAACCGATAAGGAGAGATCACTGATAAAAACCTTAATGCAATACCCCGATAAAATACAAGAAGCGGCGGCGGCCTATAGTCCTGCCCTTATCGCTAACTTTACTTATGATTTAGTAAAGGAGTTTAATGCATTTTATCAAAACGTGTCTATTCTCGGGGCTGAGGACGATTCTCTTTTGTGTTTCAGGGTTTATTTGGCCGATCGGGTAGGACAGGTGATTAAGTCCTCTTGTCGTTTATTGGGCATCGATGTTCCCAATCAGATGTAAGACCGCTACCAAGCAATCATAAAGGCAATGTTCGGCGTGAAGCCCAAGCTATAGGTGTTTATGGTGTTGATCTCTGGACTACCCGAAGAATTTAATTCCCCGCGAAATCGCCGCCCCAAAACGTTCTCTTGATCCGTTATATTCAGTAGACCTAAGTTGATTCTATATTCGGTATTATTTTGAGTCCACCACGAGTATTCAGCCGCAAAGTCCATTCTGAAATAGGGCATAAGGCGCCGTTCGTTTGGATCTTCGTATTGCGGAATATAGGCGCCTAATTCATTGATTTCAAGCGTACCCGCCGTATCCGTATAGGGGAGACCGCTATGCCATTGCCCGCCCAGGGATAATTTTACTTTTTTAACCTTCGCATTTAGGGCCCACTTCACTTGATGTGTGATGTCGATATTGTTCGGGAAATCTGACGGCGAAAAGTCGTCGAAATTATAATTGTTTTGTCCCCAAGTATAACTCAACCAAAGATCCAAAAGACCCAGACTTTTTTGTCCGGAGAATTCTAGACCAGTAATTTGATAGCCCCCAAGGGCACGCTCGAATTGAAATTGATTTTGAAAGAGCTGACTCGCGGCACTTAAGTTTGTTACATTTTTGAGAAACACAGAGGCGTTGAGACCAAAATCCATTTTTTGATATTGCCATCCCAAGTTCCATTGTGTTCCTTGTCTGATCGGTATTGTATTGCCATCAGCGAGAGACCATCGCCTTTTTTCAATACCTAAGAAATCACTTTGTAAATCTACTCTTTGACTAATCGCCTGATGTCTCTGCTCATACGAAAGGCTCAAACTTTGAGCATTACTCAGTTTATATTGTCCAAGAAACAAAGGTTCGATAAGGGTTTGATTCCATTTGGGATAATGACTAACCCGCGTAGCCCCTGAAAAACTAATCGGCTTATTGGAAGGCTTGTATTTCCAATTTAAATGAAGCATATGGCTGCGCAATACTTTTATCTGTGAAGAAAAGAATAAAGGTGTATTCACCTCTTGCCTGTTGCCAATACCGATTTCATTAAAATTATAGGTGGCCGTAAATTGAGAATCTTTTAGGGTTACTTCATGACGCACATAACTGTCTAGATCCAATACTTCGTTGTATTGCTTTAGGGTTTGACTGCTAAAAAATTCTTGATTTAGGGCCTGTAAACGATACTGATTTAAAGAAATTTTAGCGGAGGTCTTTTGGTGTTCAGACCATCGATGCTCCGTGAAAAGCCCAATTAGGCTGGATTTTTGTTCGAGTTTGTTTACTTTTTCTAGGCGACTCAGCGCCTCAGTGAATTCGAAGTGATTCTCTATGGCCATAAAGACCAATTTGACTTTGGTTTTGTCACTTAATTGGTAATTTATTTTGCCGCCAACATCAAAAAAATAAAATTGTTCTTTAAAATCGACTTGCTCATAGGTGCTATTACTTTGGTTGTTGGTGATTTCTGTGTCTTGAAACATGCGGCCAAAATAGCTGTCGTACAAAGGGGTTGGTAGCCATCGGTTATATGAGGTACGTCCTGCTAGTTTGATCCCAAGTCGATCACTGGCCTTAATTTCTGCGGCAAATTGAGTGTCTAGTAGGTTTATACTATATGCGTAGCGTGATGTTTCAGGAAGCTCATCGGCACTGCTAATATTCATACTTCCAGACACAAAATTTCGGAATTCTCCTGGAGCATTTACTTTATAGGCCTCGAGTTTAGTGCTTAAAAAAGGATTAAATGCAGAAATAAGCCCAAAAAAATGACCGTATTGATACATGCGAATGCCTTCCCAACTGATGTTGTTTTCATCATTAGCCCCACCGCGGATATTTAGGGTTGAAACCGTTTCATTGGCACTTTGAATACCGGGCAGTGCCTGAGCAAACCAAAGCGCATCATTTTGTGTTTGACCAGGAAGAAGGCCAAAGGCTTTGGTGTTGATGAGATAATTTCCTTGGCCACGCTGCACAATACCTGTGGTAAGAAAACGGCCAATACTCACGGTTTCTAAAGTGGTTGGATCACTTTCACTATAAAATATAGGACAATAACTATGTTTAATTTCATCGGCAGATAAAATCAATGGCTTTTGGCCAATGTAGGAAATGCGCAAATCACCAATGAGCTTGGTATCTTCAATGAAAAACTTTCCATTATGATCGGTCATCGTGCCGTATGCGGTCCCGATGACTTGAATTGTGGCCCCGAACATCGGAAGATGGCTTACCCCATCTAAAACTTGGCCGCAATATACACTACGTGAGCGCGAAGTGCGGCTAAGACTGATATAGCGTCGATCAATTTGCTGGGCCCAAAGCCCAGTTTCTGATTGTACATAATCTAGATGCGCCCCGAGTCCTTCGAGCTGATCGTTTAAACTTAGATTTTGTCCTTCGATATCCTCCGGGCGATAGGAAAATTTCACATCGTATTCTTGCTCTAATTCCAACAAATATTCGGCGAGTTTGACCGTGGGCCCTATTTGAGCATAACTCTTAAGGCTGGCCAAAAGTAAAAAACAGAAGACCAAAAGAGCTATATGATTACTCGAAGTACGCCCCATTAATCTCGGAATATACGGACCTCGTTCTCTGATCGTTCAAAGTTCAAGTCGTAGGGTTGACAAACTGATTTCAGGGCAATATTCAAATCATTATGTGTAAAGCTACCACTGAACATTGACGTTTCGATTAATGAGGAAAATTCTGGATTGTAACGGATACTAATGGCGTATTGCCTGCCTATTTCGTGGAGCACCTCAAGCAGCGGTGTGTTATTGAAACTGCTCTCACCGTGGATCCAATCTGGTTTTGCGCCGATACTTACCAATTCTTGTGACAGCAGTCCGTGGTCTAATTTCATGCCGCTACCGGCTGGGAGCATGAGTGTGGTGTCTTGGGTTTGAACTTTGACAAGCCCTTCGAAACAATGGACAAAAAACTGATGATCACGGACCTTGATGTTAAATTCCGTACCCAAAACTGTGACCACACCAGAATTTGTTTTTACACTAAAGGTACTGCCTTTTCTTACGTCAAAAAAGGCCTCGCCCTCAAGCTCAATGACTCGATCATTGTTCCAGGACTCCGGATCATAATTGGCCTTGGACTCAGCATTGAGTGAAATTTCAGAGCCGTCGGGTAGCGTCCAGCTTTGGTGAATTCCTTCGGGAGTAATTAAAGTCGTATTGTTTGGGCTTAGGAAAAAATAAGTCCCTAGAGCCATGATCAGTAGAGCCGCAACGCGCAAAAACACCTGGGGTGTGGGATTTAATTTTATGAGCCTTGCCCGCAAGTTTTTATTTTGTGAATTTATCGGTTGTTTTGATATACCGCTGATGTGATTATTTATCGCGCGCCAATTTTGTTGCTCCTGAAATCCTTCGTATTTGAGGTCCGTAGCCTGTTCACTCAGGCTTATGAATTCGGCAGTTTCGGGATCACTTTTGAGTGCTTCAATATCCTGTATTGAGGCTTGGTGATTCAGAAATTTATCAAGTAGTTTTTTATTCATTTGCACTAACGCTTTTAATAGTAACAATCTAAGCCACAAAAACCCTACCTGCCTTTGAGTTCTTGAATTTCAGAACGCAGTGTTTTTAGCGCCAAATGCATGCGCTTCTCAACCGCTTTTACAGAAATTTCCAAGACCTCTGCGATTTCAACATACGTCATTTGGTCGATGCGGTTCATCAGAAACGCTGTTTTTTGACCCTCCGGTAGCGCGTCAATCGCTCTTTGAAGTTTGTTTCCAAATTCTTGATGCTCCAATAGAAATTCAGGGTTTTCCTGGTGCATTCCAGAAGGTGATTCTAATTGATGCTTTTGGACCACCTTTAGGTGAGCGATCTGATTTAAAAATTTTCGATTGGCAACAGTATAAAGGTATGATTTGGCTTTGTCCGGAGAAACTTCAGCGCAATGATCCCAAAGGGTAATAAATGCTTCTTGCACGAGATCATTAGCTTGATCGACATCTTTTGTTTTGTAGCGAATAAAATTAAAGAGTGCCTGTCCCCATTTTTGATAAATGCGGGAAAATAGAGACTCCTCGCAAACGTTTTGGTCCATAAGAGAAGGTTAGGCGCAGGTAAAATTACAAAAAATCGACATAGAGGGTAGGGTAAGCAAAGAGTAATCGGTTATATTAGTGTAACCACAAATTTTAAACCATGAAATTAATGAATTTTAGATTTTTATTTATTGCTCTGCTGATATTGGCATCCTTTACCGCCTGTCAAAAAGAGGAAGATGTCATTATTGATCCAACCGATAATTCAGAGTCTTTTAATGGAACTTCTAATTTTGCAGCGAGCCTTTTGAGTGCGACTCAAAATGACGGTTCAGCAGACAATTTAATTGACGGAACCTCTTGTTTTTCCATAGATTTTCCAGTGGACGTTGTCGCTAATGGACAGCAAGTCACTTTAAATTCAATTGAAGATCTTCAGCTAGTCGAAGACATTTTTAATTTATTTATTGGAGATACAGATGTTCTTGAT
>DDCS01000038.1:0-1148 GCA_002335345.1 Flavobacteriaceae bacterium UBA2000
CTAAACTTGGTGATGCACGCACAGAAGACTTAGTCTATTATGCTGCAGATGGTGGTTTTAACTACTCAATGCGCGACCAAATCGGTGGGCCTTGGTTGGATCCATCTTTAGGTGTTGGTGGGGGTTATACCTGGGTTGATGAAGTTGGGTTTGGAACACTTAACGCGACAGCAAGTCTTCGTTTTTGGGTTGCTGAGAACTTAGCGATTAACTTCCAAAGTACGTTTAAGCACGCTATGGAAGATTTCGGAATTACTCATTTCCAACATTCAGTTGGTGCGTCATTTAAATTTGGTGGAAAAGACACTGATGGTGATGGCCTTTACGATAACGAAGATGCCTGTCCAGAAGTTGCTGGTCTTCCTCAATTCGACGGATGTCCTGATTCTGACGGTGACGGTNNTAGAAGATCGCAACGACGCCTGTGTTGATGTAGCTGGTTTGGCTCAATTCAACGGATGTCCTGACACTGATGGTGATGGAATCCCTGACCCACAAGACGCATGTCCTACTGAAGCTGGTGTCGCTGCACTAAACGGATGTCCTGATGCGGACGGTGATGGAATCACTGATGCAGATGACTCTTGTCCAAATGAAGCTGGTCCTAGCTCTAACGGAGGATGTCCTTTCTACGATGCTGACGGAGATGGTGTAGAAGACAAAAATGACCAATGTCCAGATATCGCTGGTACTNNTAGCCAACAATGGATGTCCAGAGGTCACTA
Organism: Flavobacteriaceae bacterium UBA2000; assembly: GCA_002335345.1. Lineage (GTDB taxonomy): Bacteria > Bacteroidota > Bacteroidia > Flavobacteriales > Flavobacteriaceae > BACL21. The sequence continues at coordinate 726 of DDCS01000038.1, forward strand.
TTGAAATTATTAACCAATTGAATGAATATTCTAAGACGATTCTTTTCGATACTGGAAAAACTTCAATCCGTACAGAATCAAATGACGTTATTCAAGATATGGCTGACGTAATGAGTGCTTATCCTAACGCTATGTTCGAAGTGGAAGGCCACACGGACAGTGTTGGTAGTGCTAAAAACAACCAAAAGCTTTCTGAAGCTCGTGCTCAATCAGTACACGATGCTCTAGTTGCTCTTGGCATCGATGATACGCGTATCTCTTATGTTGGATACGGTGAAGATCGTCCAGTAGCGAGCAACAATACTGCTGCCGGAAGACAAGAAAATCGTCGTGTAGAAGTTTCTTTGAAGAAATAATTCATCACAGATAAATATTGAAAAAACGCCTCCCTTGTGGAGGCGTTTTTTTATTTTAGGAATATGG
>DDCS01000038.1:1171-2938 GCA_002335345.1 Flavobacteriaceae bacterium UBA2000
AAAGGGTCCCGCCCGCTTTCGGATTACACCCTAATATTGCCCAGCAAACGTGCTGGTGGGTTTCTGAATCAAGTCCTGATTGAGCAGACCAATAAAGTCTATTTTGCCCCAAGCGTTTTAAGTATTGAGGACTTTATCAGTCAAGTTTCGGGGATTGAAATTATGAACCCTACCCAAGTATTGCTCGAGGGATATAAAGTTTATAACGCCCTTACGCCTACTGCGTTTAATGACTATCTCCTCTGGGCAGAACCCTTGCTCAATGATTTTAATGAACTTGACCGAAATCTCGTGTCTCCCGAAGCGTTTTTTGGTTATCTGAGCCAGATCAAAGCTTTCGAGCGCTGGGAACTCAAAGAGGCCACGCCCCTGATCAAAGACTATCTGAAATTTTGGGAAGGACTTATGCCTTTTTATACGGCTTTTACACAGCATCTTTTAAGTCAGGGGGCCGCTTATCAGGGTCTTGTTTATCGTCAAGCTGCAGAAGACTTAAGCCATTACTTAAACGCCATAGGCGATAAGCCCCACGCATTTATCGGATTTAATGCCCTTAATCCCGCGGAGGAACTTCTATTTCAAGAAATGCTTGCTCAAGGCAATTGCCGCATTTTTTGGGATTTAGATGAGTTTTTTGCCAAGGACCCCCAGCACAGTGTCTCTCAGTTCATTCGTGAATATTTTGATCGCTGGCCCTATTATAAGACACCGCAAGGTTTGGCTAAATCTTCCCCAGAGCAAGAAAAGCCTGGCCATAAAAGCCTGTCCTCCATAACCACGAACCATTATCGACAAGCCAAAACACTCCATTTTGTAGAAAGCGATAGCGATCAAGGGCAAATCCAAGCATTGTCTGCTTTATTAAAGGATATTTCCCCAGACAAAGCCAGCAAAACGGCTATAGTGCTGGCCGATGAATCTTTACTTGTTCCGGTGCTTTATGCCATCCCCGAGGCCATAAACCATATCAACATTACCATGGGCTATCCGCTAAAGGCCTATCCCGGAGTTTGGTTTGTTGAAGCACTCTTGCAATGGCACAAATCTTCTAATAAACGGATCCACCACAATCATCTGCATAAAATTTTAACCCATCCATTTGGGCAGTTACTGCTCCCCTCGTGGCAGAACATTAGCCGATGGATTCAAAAGAATCACCAACTGTTTATCGACNNTTGAGGAGATCAAGGGGTTGACGCGGGCGTCTGAGGTGCCGGTTATTGAGCTTATGTTTTCCAATGCGGCAGGGGAAGATAACCTCCTTAAAAACTTAATGGGGCTGCTCAGCACTTTGCGTGAACACAAACAACTCAACGCCGTCGATCGTATCGGTATTCAAAAATTATTAGATCTTTTGCAACAACTCTATGGCTTAGCAAGAAGCTATGGCTTTTTGGACCATATTGGGGCGATCACTGCGCTGTTTGATCATTTGATGGCCACTGAATCACTGGATTTCGAAGGAGATGCGTATCGAGGCCTGCAAATTATGGGGGTCCTTGAGACTCGGGTCCTTGATTTTGAACACATTATTATGCTCTCAGTTAACGAAGGGGTGATTCCACAAGGAAAGAGCAGTGCTTCGTTCATTACTTACGACATGAAAAAGGAATTTGGGCTGCCCTTACATACGGATAAAGACGCCATCTATGGCTACCACTTCTTCCGACTGATGCAGCGCGCAAAGTCCGTGACCTTTTTGTATAAAAACAGTCAGAAGGGACTAAGCGTGGGTGAACCCAGCCGTTTTTTAAGACTCTTGGAGCT
>DDCS01000116.1:0-7440 GCA_002335345.1 Flavobacteriaceae bacterium UBA2000
CAACCGTACTGGCGAATAGTCCAAAAGTTGTGTGAAACAATTTTAACAAGGCTTCAGAAATACTAGACAAGGCACCGATCGCCTCCATAATTCCGCCAAAAACCATTGCGCAAATAATCAACCAAATGGTATCCAACATTCCAGCCATACCTCCGGAGGTAAACAAGTCATTTAGCGGAGCATAAGCGGTAGGAATTTCAATGGTGACCGTTATAGCGTTCATAACGCCTTTATAAGCCGAAATAGCATCTAAAGAAGATCCTCCTCCTATCAATGCAACTAGTTCAGGCTGAGCAAGAACAGCGGTTAATGCCGCTAGTAGCGTACCGGTAAAAAGAGCAATGAGTGGCGCTACTTTTTTAACAATCATAAAAATTACGATAACAGGAACCGCAAAAAGCCAAGGGCTAACGACGAAAGCCGATTCAATAGCCACTAACATATCAGTAGTTTGTGATTCTCCTTGAGGATCAATAGTGAAGCCCAAAACAACGAAAAAGAGTAGTGTTATGACATAACTTGGGATGGTAGTAAGGCTCATATATTTGATATGAGTAAACAAATCAGTTCCCGCCATAGCAGGAGCCAAATTAGTCGTGTCGCTCATAGGGGAGAGCTTGTCTCCAAAATAAGCGCCAGAAATTACAGCACCGGCCGCCATTCCCGAATCGATCCCGAGGGCATTGGCAATACCAATCATGGCAATACCTACGGTTGCAGAAGTCGTCCAGCTACTTCCTGTAGCAATTGAAATTATAGAACAAATCACAACCGTTGAAATCAGAAATATCGAGGGTTTCAGAAGACTTAAACCATAATAGATCATTGTTGGAATAATTCCGCTAAGCAGCCAAGTTCCCGCTAAAGCTCCGACCATTAAAAGTATTAAAATAGCCCCTGTGGTGCTTTTTATATTTTCTGCCACTTCATCGATCATATCATTAAAAGAAGCACCATTGTATATGCCTACAATTGCAGCCACGGCACCACCAACTAGGAGCAAAAATTGATTACTACCATTTAGTGCATTATTACCAAAGGCGTAAATGACGTTCATAAAAAGTAATGCGACTAGAATAATTACAGGGATTAATGCCTGAATTATTGGTAATTTTTTTTGATTTTTTTCTGATTTTTTCGAAGTGCTCATTAGTGATAAAGTTGTTTTTGTAATGTTACGATTTTGTCTATGACTTTGCAAATTATAGGGTGGATTCATGAATCCTCACAAGGCTTATTTGTAATTATTGTATATGAAGCCTTGCTTTGCAACTCAGGACTCCCGTACAACAGTCATTTTGATTATGTTTTTCACGCCAAGTTCTTTATCCTTTGGGAAATCATTGCCTATAGTTTTTATTCTGTACTCTTGTTTTACTGAAGTTCTGTGGGCACAAGTCGGTATTGGGACCATCCATCCGGATCCTAGTGCAATTTTAGACATCTCCAGTCCAAATCAAGGAGTGTTGCTGCCGCGAGTTGAGCTTAAAGACCAGTCCAAATGGGGTTTGAATAGCCTTCACCAAGCGCCTGACGGACTTGTGGTGTATCATACCGTGGACAGTTTGTTCGGGGGGCGCGGACTTTATGTTTTCGATGGGGTTTCATGGCGGGGTTTGGCTTATAACCGTTCTGAACAAGAGCAATGGCAATGGACCAACTCAGGGGTACACTATGGCGCAGGTGGGGTTTATATCGGCGCTAATGCGGCCACCAATAATGATCTCTGGCTGAGTCGTCGTTTAATTGACTGGGACAACAGTAACTATTATGTGGACCCCGCAGCGGGCTCCGTCCTTAACGAAATAAAACTCGATCCGGGTTCGACCTCCGACACCAGCCTGTATTGGGACCGCCCAGATACCGGATTTTTCGCTCCGACCACTGGAGCAATCGGGCTTTCTGTGTCCGGTAATCTGCGCTGGTTCTTAAGTTCAGAGGGGCGCTTTGGGATCAGTACGGCAGAACCGCAAGCAGATTTGGATGTAAGCGGAAGTATAAAGCTCGGTGCTCAGGGCAGTGTCATTCAGGGCGTAAAGCGATTTGGCCAAATGCATATAATCCCTCCGGATTGGCCGCAAGATTCTTGGACCATAGAAATGGATTCCGAAACACTGGCGGCCATGAACATTCCTTTATCTGCTTATATACAAGGTCAAATTCGGGGTACGCTTTCACGACAACTTAGGGTCCTGAGTCAAGGAATGGATGAACAAGGTTACTTTCTTACCCTCACAGGAATTAATCCGAACCTTGCCGGACAAGCTCTGGAATTAGATTTTTTGGTTGTCTANNCCCACTTCAACCATACACTGACGCATCATCTGATAGGTGCGCTCGATGTCGTTATCCAGCCCAATTGAAAAACGAATCAGTCCGTCGCTAAGCCCCATTTCTGCTTGTTCCTCAAGAGGAATCTCAGAAGAGGTGGAACTGCCCGGGGCGCTGAATAAGGTCTTATAAAATCCTAAACTCACCGCCAGGTAGCCTAGGTTGCGTTCTTGCATAAGCTCCATGAGTTTATTGGCTGTTTCGAGATTCCCTGCGTCTATGGTCAGCATACCGCCATAGCCGTACTCGGGATTCATCATGCGGCTAAATAATTCATGGCTGGGATGGCTCTTTAGACCAGGATAAACAGTTTTTAAGCCATCGGCCTCAAACTTTTGAGCGAGATACATGGCGTTATGACTGTGTTGTTTAATCCGAATATGAAGCGTTCTGAGGTTTTTTAAAATTGAGGCGGCACGCAGACTGTCCATACTGGCCCCCAAGAGCATACACGCGCCATCATTCACATTGCGCAGTTGATCAATAAATTCTTGAGTGCCACAGATCACACCACCCATAGTGTCACTGCTTCCGTTGATGAATTTGGTCAAGCTGTGCATCACAATATCCGCACCGAGTTGATAGGGCGCAATACTCAAAGGGGCGAAGGTGTTGTCCACCATCAGTGCCAGTCCATGCATTTTGGCCAGTGCAGCTAATGCGGTGATGTCGGCGACTTCCAAAAGAGGATTGCTGACACTCTCGCAATAAAGCACTTTTGTGTTGGGGGTTATCGCTCGTTCCACCGCTTCAAGATTGGTTATGTCCACAAAACTTGTTTCGATGCCCATACGAGGGGTAAAGTTCTTTAAAAAAGCATAGGTGCCCCCGTAAATGGTGCGGCTCGAGACGATATGATCCCCTTGGCCGCAATACTGGAGCAAGGCCGGTGTGATCGCGCCCATCCCCGTAGCGGCAACCGTAGCGGTTTCTGTTCCTTCCATAGCGGCTAAGGCTTGGCCGAGATAAAGGTTTGACGGCGTGCTGTGTCGGGAATACAAATAACACCCTTCTGCATTGCCTTCAAAGGTGTCGAACATGGTTTTGGCCGATAAAAAGGTATAGGTCGATGAGTCTGAAATACTCGGGTTTACCCCGCCAAATTCTCCAAAATATTGAAGGTCTTGTATCTTATTTGCTGGATCAAAGGACATAGTATAGGTTTTTATCAAATCTATAAAAAGAGGGATTGATTAACAATATGACTGGTATTATTTAGAAAATTAATTGGTTAATTAATATTTATATAGAAATAATTTCTAAAATGGTATTTTTGAAGAATTAACCATAGAATATTTTTTGGTCATGACTTTTGACACCGCAGATTTAATATTACTCGAGGCCTTACAGACCGATTGTAAGCAAACCCATAAACAACTGGCATTAAAGACTGATTTATCGGTTACCGCCGTACATGAGCGCATCAAGAAATTGGAGCGCCATGGTATTATCAAACAATATGTGGCTTTGCTCGATCCGGAACAAATCGCCCTGGGCTTTATGGTGTTTTGTCACGTAAAGCTCGTGCAGCACGCCAAATCCTCCCTGAGTGCCTTTGAATCGGACATTATGGGTCTGACTGAGGTCGTGGAATGTTTCCACGTATCGGGTTCTTATGATTACTTGCTCAAGGTTATGGTGCGCGATATGGCTCATTTTCGTTCTTTTTTGGTCAATAAACTGACCAGTTTGAAATCGATCGCAAGCACCGAAAGTTCTTTTGTGATTACCCAGGTCCAAAACACAACCAAGCTCATGCCCGCTTAGAGGTTTATCCCGCTTAAAATTTCTTTATTGAGCATTGGCTTTTGCTACCCAGTGTCGTAACTTTGCACCAGTTTAAATAAAAACACAATACAATGAGTAATTACGATGTAGTGGTAATTGGTTCAGGTCCTGGAGGCTACGTATCAGCGATACGATGTGCCCAATTAGGTATGAAGACAGCTTTGGTTGAAAAATACGATACTTTGGGAGGGACTTGTCTCAATGTGGGCTGTATTCCAAGTAAGGCCCTTTTAGATTCCTCTCATCACTTTGAAGACACTCAAAAACACCTCGAAGAACACGGGATCGAAGTTCAAGGTCCGGTGACTTTTAATTTGGCCAAGATGATGGAGCGCAAATCAGGGGTCGTGTCTCAAACCACCAAAGGCATTGATTTTCTCATGGACAAAAATAAAATCGACGTTTTACATGGGGTAGGTGCCTTTGAAGACCAAAACACCCTAACGGTAAATGGTAAAGAAAAGCAAACACTTACGGCAAAGCATTTTATCATAGCCACAGGGAGTAAACCAGCGAGTCTACCTTTTATCAATATCGACAAAAAACGCGTGATAACCTCGACAGAAGCCCTTTCCATGACCGAAGTGCCAAAGCACTTAGTGATTATTGGGGGTGGGGTTATTGGTTTAGAGTTAGGTCAGGTTTACCGCAGACTCGGGGCAGAAGTTTCTGTAGTCGAGTATATGGACCGCATCATTCCGACTATGGATGGTGCTCAAAGTAAAGAGCTCACCAAAGTGCTCAAGAAACAAGGCGTTAAATTCTTCTTGTCTCATCAGGTACAAGGGGTCGCTGCAGATCGTGATCAGGTGACTGTAACCGCACTGGATAAAAAAGGTCAAGAAGTACAGTTTACAGGGGATTATTGTCTGGTCAGTGTGGGGCGCAAACCTTACACCGAAGGACTCGGCCTGGATAAGGCTGGTGTCGCCGTGAATGAGCGCGGTCAAGTTCAGGTCAATGACCACTTGCAAACCAATATCCCACACATCTACGCTATCGGAGATGTCGTGCGCGGTGCCATGCTCGCTCATAAAGCGGAAGAGGAAGGCGTTATGGTGGCAGAACTCATCGCTGGTCAAAAACCACACATTAACTATAATCTAATCCCTGGAGTGGTCTACACTTGGCCAGAAGTGGCTTCGGTGGGGCAGACAGAAGAACAATTGATCGCTAGCGGAGTGGCCTATAAAAGTGGTCAGTTTCCTATGCGTGCCCTAGGGCGTTCAAGAGCAAGTGGTGACCTTGATGGTTTTGTAAAAATCCTAAGTGATGCCCAAACCGATGAATTACTCGGGGTACACATGGTCGGCGCGCGTGTTGCCGATTTAATTGCAGAGGCGGTAACCGCTATGGAATTTAGAGCGAGCGCGGAAGATTTGGCCCGAATGAGTCACGCCCACCCAACCTACGCTGAGGCGGTTAAAGAGGCGGCTTTAGCGGCTACTGAAAACCGACCATTGCATATATAATCAGTGATTCGGCGCGAGCGCTTTACTTTTGAGTTTTCTTCGAGCCAAAGGCTCAAAAAAGCCTTGTTTGCCTTTGGTTCCAGACAAGACGCCACAGTGAAGTTGTTCTTAGACGGGAACACCCATCCAGATCCTTACGGAGCCTTTGACGCGCTGCTGGCATTAGACCCAGAAAATACCATTAATATCGAGCAGGCCGTCTCAGGGGACTGGAAGCGCCTGAATGCCTGGCAAAAAGATCAAAAGGACTGGTGTTTTGGACATATCGCCTACGATTTTAAAAATGCCGAAGAAAATTTGCAGTCGCAAAATCCGGATTTCATCGGTTTTCCCGAGGCTCATTTTTTTGTGCCCGGTAGATTGCTTTTTGTGAATAACAACACCCTTACCGGGCTATATATTAAGCACAAAGCCCAGCATTGGACTCAGGACCTTCAGCAGATCAAAGATCTTTATCAAGACGTAGCGCAGCAGGAATTAGAACAAAAGGCTTCCGGTTCCTCTGGCGGTTTCACCTTTGATTGTGATTCTGGAATCGAATTAAAAGGGCGCTGGAGCAAAAAACAATACACAGAGAAATTTGACCAAATCCAAAAACATATTCAGCGAGGAGATATCTACGAGACTAATTTCTGTCAAGAATTCTATCGTGAGCATATTGCTCTGGATCCAGTAGCTTTATTTGAAAAGCTCAATGCCTTTTCTAAGGCGCCTTTCTCGGCCTATTATCAAGTGAATCATTGTTTTGCACTTTGCGCTTCTCCGGAGCGTTACTTAACAAAAAAAGGGACCGCACTTATTTCACAGCCCATAAAAGGGACCCTCAAACGTCTGAGTGACCCCAAAAAGGATCAAATTGCTGTTGACGATTTTGTCCAAAACCCAAAGGAGCGTCGTGAAAATATCATGATCACCGATTTGGTGCGTAATGATCTCTCAAGAGTGGCCGCACGGGACAGCGTAAGGGTAAAAGAATTGTGTGCCTTAAAATCTTATGCCCATGTGCATCAGATGGTCACTACGGTAACCGCGCAGTTAAAACAGGGGCTTGATGCTGTAGAAGCGCTGAGAACGACCTTTCCCATGGGCAGCATGACGGGCGTCCCCAAGATCAGAGCCCTGCAGCTCATGGAAGACTTTGAGGCCCATAAACGAGGCTTGTATAGCGGTACTATTGGCTATTTTACACCCGAAGGAGATTTTGATTTTAATGTGGTGATTAGAACACTGCTTTATAACCAGAAAGCCCAGTATTTAAGCTTGAGTGTTGGGGGGGCGTTAACCAGCAGTGCCAATGCTCAAGACGAGTATCAAGAATGCCTGCTCAAAGCAGAGTCTTTGCGCACCGTGCTCAGTCGCGGATAATCCTTATTTTAGACCCGCTAAAGTCGGCGCAATGTTAAATTTGTCCTGACGGCTATCAATAAATCATGGAACAAAATTTTACCACGCATTGCGACCACGAATTCAGTTGGGACCCCAACCGACCGCTCGTTGTGGCCTGCAGTGGAGGCCTGGATAGTGTGGTACTCACTCATTTGATGCATCAGTACCATGGGCATTTGATTCTTGCCCACATGAATTATGGCTTACGCGGCGTGGAAAGCGATCAAGATGAGGCCTTTGTCGCCGCATTGGGTGCCGAACTTGGGCATGAAGTGGTCATCGAACGCGTCGATCCTAATTCGGTAAAAAATGAAGCAGGAATGTCGCTGCAGATGAAAGCCCGCGAATTGCGCTATGCATTTTTTGAACACGTCATGCTTAGTCGAAATGCGCAAGGGGTGCTGACCGCCCATCATGCGGACGATAATCTGGAGACTTTTTTAATTAATTTATCCAGAAGCAC
>DDCS01000116.1:7538-10495 GCA_002335345.1 Flavobacteriaceae bacterium UBA2000
GAAATATTGGCTTTTGCTCAAAATAAAGGCTATACTTGGCGCGAAGATGCATCCAATCAAAGCGACGATTACCAGCGCAATATAATTCGGCATCACATCAGTCCTGGTTTTGATAAACTTGAGCGTCCTTGGAATCAGAGTCTAAGACAAACCCAGGAGTATCTCGATCAAGCCCAAACCCTTTTGCAAGATTATTTGGTTCAAGTTTCTGCACAGGTAATCAAACAGACTGAGGATGGCCTTTGCCTTGATTTAAAAGCATTGTCCGCTTATCCTAACGCGAATGTTTTACTTTCAGGCTTGTGTCGGGAATACGGGCTCAAAGCGGGGCAGGATGTGGGTCAGTTGGCTCAGGCGCAGAGCGGGGCACGTTTATATACCCAAACACATGAATTACTCAAAGACCGCGGGGTGATTTTAATTAATGCTCTTGGGAATCAGCAGGGGTCAGCTCAAAAAAAGAATCAAATGAATCCCCCTGACGCCTTTGATTTAACTGGCTTGAGCCCAAAGGTTGATGACCGAGATCAAGGGTTAATTTTAGATAAAGAGGGACGGCAAACTCCGCCACAACAAGACTCAATTTCTTTTCGCTTTGAACAGGTTACGGAGCTGACTAACTCAGGGCCTAATGTTATTTTTGTGCCGACCCAAATGCTCGTCTTTCCATTAAAGCTCCGTCATTGGCAAAAGGGTGATGTTTTTTACCCCTTTGGTGGTCCAGGAAAAAAGAAAATAAGCAAGTATTTTAAAGATGAACGATTATCTTTAGTCCGCAAAAATAAAATCTGGCTTTTAGAATGCGATGGACGCATCATGTGGGTGGTCGGTTTGCGGGCTGATGAGCGCTTTCGCGTGACCAATCAAAACCGAGAAATCACCAAAATCACATGGCTACAGGGCGATTAAACGCCCCGAAGCGACCTGAGGCAAAGTAAAACCAATTAACTTAAAAAAATTGGCTGAGTACTTAAAGAAGAAAAAGAATAAACCAGGCGTTAACCGATAACGCGTAAACAACGAACCAACAACAAATAATTGATTTGACATGAGATTAAATTTTTTGATTTTACTGAGTATTCTCGTGACCAGCTTTTCGTTAAGTGCTCAAGAATTCATCAATCCTGTACAATGGTCTGTCTCGGTAGAGCCCACCGACCAGGGACACAATTTAGTCATGTCCGCGAAAATAGATCAGGGATGGCACTTGTACAGTCAAACACAATTTGGCGATGAGTTTGAAGGTCCTATTCGGACAGAGTTTTATTACAACGCATCAGATTCGACCTATGTACTGCAAGGCCCGACTCAAGAACCTGAGGTGGAGCCCGTTTACGATCCTGTTTTTGAGCTCGATGTCATTTATTTTGAGGACGAAGTAAGCTTTGTTCAGCCTATTAAAATTATCAATGCCCAGGGGAATATCTTAACCGCTGAGGTGTATTACTCTGTTTGTGATGCAGAGAAATGCTTGCCGCCTGACACAAAAACATTTACACTGAATCTTGCGACTATGGATTTACTCCAGCAAGAACTGGTGCTTACCGAGCGGGATATGCTTTTGTCTCAGGCCTTAGAGCTTGAGCTCAAGGGTCAAGAAAACTACACCCCAGAGGAGGAAAAGCAGCAGGGATTAGGGACCATATTCTTTTTAGGCTTTATCGGTGGTCTTCTGGCATTGCTTACCCCTTGTGTCTTCCCGATGATTCCATTGACGGTTTCATTTTTCACTAAAAGCGCTCAAAACAAGGCCACAGGGACCATAAAAGCCATTACCTACGGCGCGTTTATCTTTTTGATCTATGTTCTTTTGAGCATTCCTTTTCACTTATTGGATTCGGTCCAACCTGAAATTCTCAACAATATCTCTACAAATGTTTACCTAAACGTTTCATTTTTTGTGATTTTTATTGCTTTTGCCTTTTCGTTTTTTGGGTATTATGAATTAACACTACCGCAGAGTTGGAGTGCCAAAATGGACGACAAAGCCAATCAAGTCGGGGGTTATGTGGGGATCTTTTTTATGGCGCTCACCCTGGCGATCGTCTCTTTTTCTTGCACGGGGCCTATCCTTGGGTCTTTATTAGGAGGTTCGCTGACCAGCGATGGTGGGGCCATTCAGCTCACTGCAGGGATGGGGGGCTTTGGTTTAGCCTTGGCCTTGCCGTTTGCCTTATTTGCTTTATTTCCAAATTGGCTTAATGCTCTGCCCAAAAGTGGCGGATGGCTCAATACGGTCAAGGTCGTCCTCGGATTTTTAGAGGTGGCCTTGGCGTTTAAATTCTTGTCTAACGCGGACCTGGTAGAACATTGGGGATTGATCAAAAGAGAACTCTTTATTGGGATTTGGATGGTTTGTGCTGCTGGGATTGCGCTTTACCTATTTGGGTTCATTCGTTTTCCACACGATGGGCCAAAAGGACAGAAAATCGCCAAAGGGAATTGGATCTTTGGTTTGTTGAGCGTGGCCGCGTTTATCTACCTCGCTCCAGGGCTCACCAATACGCCCGCGGCAAATCTCAAGCTCTTGAGTGGGTTTCCGCCGCCGCTTTTTTACAGCTATTACGACAAAGGTACCAGTGCGCCTTTAGGGCTGGAAGCTTATAAAGATTTTGATCAGGGCATGGCCGCAGCAAAAGCTTCTGGCAAACCGTTAATGATTGATTTTACGGGATGGGCCTGCGTCAATTGCCGAAAAATGGAAGAGCAGGTCTGGAGTACTCCAGAGGTTTTTGAGTTGCTCTCTCAGGAGTATGTTCTTGTGTCGCTTTATGTGGACGATCGTAAGGCGCTTTTGGCTGATGAGCAGTTTAGTTATGCTCAGCCCAATGGCCGCATTAAAAAACTTAAAACCGTAGGGGATAAATGGGCGACCTTTCAAACTATAAATTTCAAAAATAACTCGCAGCCGTATTACATACTGCTCGATGAAGATCTGAATATGCTCAATAAACCAG
>DDCS01000108.1:0-5143 GCA_002335345.1 Flavobacteriaceae bacterium UBA2000
GGGGTTTTTATACCACAAATATGGAGTAAATCATAATAAACGCGATCCGTAGTTGTTTTTTGTGCGGCAGCTTCACGGAAATAGGCTACATTTTCAGGAAAACGCTCTTGATAGCGCTGAGAAAACCACATCATATAGGCCGGATTTTTTGCAGCTTCTCCTGCCTGGGCATGGAGCCATTTGCCATTTTCTCCGAGTTGTTCCCCGTGATCCGAGATATAAACCATCACAGAGGGTCCAGAAAAGTCTTTGAGTTTTTCAATGACTTGATATAAAAAGCGATCCAAGTACACTAGGGTGTTGTCATAGGAGTTAATCATTTGTTCAGGACTCAGCGCAGGGATGTATTTACTGTCGATCACAGGGGTAAATATGCGCTCCTTATCTGTATATCGGTCTTCGTACCACCAATGACTGCCGATCATGTGTAAACTTAACATTGATCGAGACACAGAGGGCAAATAATGTTCAAGCGGAGTCAGTAAATCATGATCCTTGCGTTTATCAAAACTGAAAACACTTTTAAAGGCATCGATCAGTACCACACTGTCATTTGTCGCCACAACCGGGGCATAGGATTTTTCAAGGGTTTGGTTGCCCACCCAAAAAGTTTCAAATGCTGCTTTATTAAGTACAGAATAAATACTGGTGTAAGTCTGATCTTTGCGCTCTTGTCCTTGGTCGGTTAAGATTTGCGGTAGACTTGCCCCGGTATAAGTGTGGGTTGTTGAGATATTTGGAAATGTAATAAGGTCTTCCAAAGCCTCTAGATTAGGCGTTGTCTCACGTTTATAGCCATTAAGAGACAAGTGATCTGCGCGGACACTTTCGCCCACGACCAAAACGACTAAAAGTGAATCATGGTTTCTAAGGAGCTCAAAGTCAGGATTTAAATCTAGTTTTAGATTTGGTTGCTGTCCGTACTCCGCTAGGGCGTAGATTAAATTATAGGGCAAACGATTTTGCAGACTCCCAGGACGCAAGGTTTCGAGGGTCGGGTAGCAGAGCACACAAAGGACCGCCGCAAAACTATTGAGGGACCATAAACGAATTGTTTTGATTTGAGCGCGCCAACGCGCCATGACCCAAAGGAAAAGCAAGGTGATAGAGAGGTAAAGGACAAATGGCCCATTGATTAAATCCACGGCAATATCGGCTTTAGTTTCTAAGATGGCCTGGATCAAATGCGGGGTAACGGACAGGTCCTGGCTATAGCCCCAAAAGGCAAAACCAGCCAAAATCAAAAATAAAGGACTTAGAAACCAGATATGAACCCAAGACCGCAGGCTCAAAAAATAAAGTAATCCCGCTACGGTGACTTGTAAAGAGCTTAAATGTAATAGATAAACCAAAGTATCTTTTCCTCCTTTTAACGGGATGTGGTAATAGGAGGCCCCAGTAATAAGCAAAACCACAAGGAGGTTAAGACTAATAAAAAAATACACGCTTGATTTATCGAGTCGCATTTTTTCCGTTTAAAATCGGCGCATACCGATTGATCAAATAAATTACAGGCATCAATAATGCGATTTGAACCCAAGCCAAAAGGAACTTTTCTGGCTCCGTAAATTCAAAAACACCCCAACCCAATACCATAAATAGTAACGCTTTGATTAGGGTCAAAGCCCGTAAATGGGTCGCTAAAATAACCACGGTGTTTTGTCCTAAATAGACCAGTGGTTTAAAAATTTTTGAGAGGCCAAATTCACTTAGTTTTTTAAACAACATAAGATAAGCTAAGGCCCCTGTGAAACCACTAATCAAAAATAAGAGCGGTACTCCATAGATGGAGCGATACATATCAACCTTTTCTGGGTTAAAATAAAAAGCGGTTATGTGTAGTCCAAAAAGCAACATAATTAACCCCCATTGAGGGGTTTCGGTGGCGCTTTTAAGATTGTTTTTTAATACATAACCCCCGTGAAAAAACAATAAAGCTACCATGGCCACATCAATACTCCAGGGCAAGTGGATATCAGTTTCTTTGGCCCAAAGAACCCCTAAAAATCCCAGGATCAGCACCAAGATACTTTGTGACTTTGTCTTTATAAATCGCGTAATTCCAGCGTGCAATAGAAACACCAAAAAGATGCAGGGCAGAAACCACAAAGGAATGCCCCAATCCATATATTCTGGCCCTCCTTGGGCGTAAAAGACGCCCATGAAATTGTCCACAACCGATAAATCTTGAGTGCTACTCTTGCCAAACTTTCGCCCTACGGTCCACCAAAACAAGAAAAGCGCCGTGGCCCAAAAGAAATAGGGGATAAGGAGTTGTTTTACGCGCCTGATCCATTGTTGTGAAGACACTACAGCGGGCTGAAAAATTCCTGAAATCAGAAAAAACAAAGGCACATGAACACTGTAGATATAGGGTTCAATACTCGGAAAGTTATGGCCGTAAACCACCATAAAAATCGCCAAACCTCTGGCTTGATCTATCCAATTAAGTCGCTTTGATCCATGTGACATAGAGCAAATTTAACTGAATCTGCTTAGGTTTTGATCAATTTCCCCGAAGTCTTGCGTTTAGAATTTTGACTTGTGAGACGAGATTTGATTCAATGAGGTTCATAAATGTCATAACTCGCCGAATTTCATTAATTTCACCTCGCTATGAAAAACAATGCGGTTGTGGGAGATGTCTCGCGTCCAGCCCTTAATTTGGTGTGGATTAAACGGGACCTGCGCACCCAAGACCATGCTTGTTTTCAGGCCGCAGAACAAGAACAAATTCCCTATCTCCCAATCTATATTTTTGATCCAGAATTAATCGCTCATCCCGACACGAGTCCCAGGCATCTGAGTTTTATTCGAGGCTCTATAGAGGATATGAACAAGATTCTAGAGCCGTTAGGCCGGACAGTGAAATCGTTTTGCGCCCCTAGTCTGGAGGTTTTAAATCAGTTGTGGGTTCTTTTTGACATCAAAAACATTTATTCATATCAAGAAAGCGGCGTCCAAGTCACTTGGGAGCGCGATAAATCGGTGGCGCATTGGTGTAAAATTCATGGGGTACAATGGAGTGAATTTCAACAAAACGGCGTCCAACGGGGCTTGAGTCATCGCAAGGATTGGGTCAAAGATTGGTATACCACCATGTCCCAGCCGATCATAACCAATAGATTTTCACGCCAAAACCCTGAAATTTTATCCAGGATAACGGCCTTAGAGCGTTTATATCCAGCGGATATTAAAGACAACCCCGCCCAAATGCAACCCCCTGGACAATCTCGTGGATGGAAGTACCTAAAAAGTTTTGCCCAGGATCGTGGCGCGAATTACGCGCGCCATATTTCTAAGCCAGAGCAGAGTAGGGTCAGCTGCAGTCGGCTTTCGCCCTATATCGCCTGGGGCAACCTCAGTGTGCGCCAAGTGTATCAGTATATCTATAGCCATCCCAATAAATCACGGTACAAGCGTGGTTTTGAAGCCATGCTCACGCGCCTGAGATGGCATTGTCATTTTATCCAAAAGTTTGAAGTCCAATGCGATTACGAGACCCATTGCGTCAACCCAGGTTTTGAATCCATGCCTCACCAAAACAATCCGGAGTATTTGGCTGCTTGGAAACAGGGCCGGACTGGGATTCCTCTGGTCGATGCGAACATGCGTGCCCTGCAAGCCACAGGGTGGATTAATTTTAGAATGCGCGCCATGTTGGTGTCCTTTTTGGTCTTTAATCTCGATCAAGATTGGCGACATGGGGTGTATTATCTGGCACAATTATTCTTGGATTACGACCCAGGCATCCATTATCCCCAGTTTCAGATGCAAGCGGGGACCACAGGAGTCAATACCATACGCATGTACAATCCCGAAACAAACAGTCTCAAGCACGACCCAGAGGGCGTATTTATTAAAAAATGGGTACCCGAACTCAGAGATTTGCCAGGCCATTTAGTGCATGCACCATGGCAACTTTCCGAATTAGAACAGGCCATGTACGGCTTTACTCTGGGTAAAGATTACCCGAAACCCATTGTCGATTTAAATCAGAGCGCCAAATCAGCGCGCGATAAGATTTGGTCCTACCGGAAAACACCAGCCGTTCAACAAGGGAAAAAGCAGATTTTAAAAACCCATGTAATTCCGCGATCGAAATAAAAAAAACCCGCCGGAAAGGCGGGTTTTGGCGAAAAAAATAATCACAAAAGCGCACTATTTTAGTGCTTCAGCTTTTTCTTTTGAGGCAGTCCATGTGGAATCCTTGGCATAAGCCATCATATACATTTCTTTGGCCTTTTCGTTATCGCCTAATTCAGCATAAAAATCACCGTATGAATCGTAGGCATTGGTTACATCCGGATTGGCCCGCATAAAAAGTTCAAAGTGTAATTGCGCTTTTTCCATATCTTCCAAATCCATATAGATATAGCCCATCATATTGTTCACCGCACCGTTCTGGGGTAGGCGATTCCAAGCGATTTGAACGACATCTCTTGCTAATTCTTTGTCTTGTTCGTTAAAGGCGTACCATACGCGAACCATAGGATCTACTGGAGCAAACATCATGGCACTGCGCAGTTCAGAAAGGCGAGTGTCTCGATCTAAATCATATGATTTGATCAAATGTGCTTCTGCACGAGACGCATTATCTATTTTGGACATGGCCGCTTCTTTGGCCGCAAAGAAATTATCTTTGTCTGCTTCAAACCAGTAGTAATGCATTTGTCCTAGGTGCGCCGTTGCCCAATTAGGATCTACTTCAACTAACGAATCAGAAAGTGCTAAAGCACGTTCATTATCCAAATTCATCATGGCCATGCGCATGTCACGGAAGGCACGATTACCGCCCTCTATTTCTGTAGTTGGCCAAACAAATCCTGATGAACCAGCAGAATTATCAGTACCGACGAATCGCTCCCATTGCAATTGTCCATCATTTTTGGTCACCACACCTGAGAAGTTCCGGTAAAAGGTGTTTTCGCCCATGACAAACCACTCAATAGTTCCCATGACGTTAGCGTGTTTTCCCATTAGATAAACATCGTGTAGGGTTACTTTAATTGAATCCTCATAGAAGACACGTCCGTCTACATTAGTGAGGTCCATTGTGCGTGGGGTATTGCGCCAAAACGGATTGTTCCAAACAAGAGCGTCTTCTGCGATACCAGCTACATAGCCCGGCACAGCATCGTCC
>DDCS01000108.1:5178-13187 GCA_002335345.1 Flavobacteriaceae bacterium UBA2000
GTTTTGTTGTTTATCGCAATATATAAAAAATTAAATAGTTGTAAAAAACAAGTAAGAAAAAAACCTATGTCCGAAATACCCAAAGATATCCAGATAAAAAAAGCCGCCTGTTAGAGGCGGCTTCGATTTAAGGAGGTTCTCAATTAAAACCCACTCGCGCCAGCATCATCCTGATACACGTAGTTAAAGGTATAATAACGCAAATCGTTCAGGGCAATTTGCTCGTTGATGACCTGTGGGGCATCTTTGTAATAACTTAAGATTTCGATTTTCGCGTATTTATTATCGGCTGTGCGCAAAACAATGACTTTGCCCGGAATAGGCAGTATGGTCAATTGAGTCGGGTCATAGGTATACCAGCCATTGCCAGATCCCGTAGGGATGGCTAAACCATCAGGACCATCTTGAGCAAAGGCTCCGCTATTAATGCTGTTGATCTCATCAAAAATACCATCTGCAATATAAGCTCCGGCATTTCCTGTGCGCTGCGGAGCATCAAGAATCCCGCTGCTGCTGCCACCGTTGATAAGAATGGTGGTGCCGCGAAAAGCGATATCCCAATCCGTGTCACTGGTCGTAGTGGCTCCTGTACTGAAGTCAAACTTGACAAAAGGTCCTGATGCTGCTGGAGGATTCTGGGTATAATCTGTGTCTTGAGGCGCATACAAGTTACTCACAAGGACACTGTCGTTATTTGTGTTTTGTGGTGTATCGCTATCTTCTTTGCTACATGCAGAAAAAGTAAGCAGACCAGCAAGACCAAAGGTTAAAAGAATTTGTTTTTTCATAGCGTTATTTTGTTTTAAAAGTTAAGGAGGCATAAATCAATCTTCCAGGTAAATTGGTCAATCGTCCTGGGTCCGTATAATCCGTTATATTGTCAATACCGGCACCAATTCTGAATTTTTTACCCAGGGCTTTGTTTAGGCTAAAATCAATAATGGCAAAGGGAGCGACTAAATCATCGTACTGGTCTAAATAGCTGTTGCCATTGGTGTCAAAAAGGCCAAAGGCACTTCGGTAGGTCGCCCGAAAAGAACCATCGAGTTTCCACTGCGGCAGTTCAAAAAACATTTTGGCATTGGCCGTGTGTTTCGAGCGGTTTACCAGTCCTAAATAATCCTTGGCGTCCAAACGAAACACAGGGCTGCTGGGATTGACTCGCCCAAAAACTTGTCCGCTGTCAAAGGCTTGTTCGGCATCCTTATCCTTGGCGATCAGATACTGATACCCCATGCTAAACTTTAGATTTTGATTGATTCGGGCCGTAAAATCGGTTTCTAAACCTTGGGTATAAACCCGATTTACATTGTAATAGCTAAAGACGTTTTGACCATTGGTTTTCTGGGCAATAACGCGCGTATCGATCAAATCTTTAATGTCATTTCTAAACAGATTCACATTCCATTTGATTTGTGAGGAGAATTTAATATCCATCCCAAGATTAAAGGCCAACGAACGCTCAGGCCGCAATGGATCATCAAAACTGTCTAGAGGAACAGTAACGTTTAAGATATTGCCGGCCGCTTGAAGCTCGGGGAGGCGCACTGCAACGGCATTATAACCCAATACCGTATAACCGGCTGTGGTATTGGTAAAATCAAAATACAATTGACGAAAATCTGGGGTTTTAAATCCGTAACCAAGCGAGGACTTAATGCTGATTTTGTCATTTATGCGATAACGGGCAGCGAGCTTTGGACTGAACTGAGAAGCATAGGCGCTATGCACATCATAACGGGCCCCAGCAACTAGGTTTAGTTTTTTAGTGATTTGATCCTCGTATTGAATATAGGCATAGGGGGCATAAAACTCTGGAGTACCAAAAAAATCTGTTCGTTTGAGCTGTTCATAGGTAAGGCCTAAACCCCCAATCCAAGTACCGGAGCTATCCGTTGCTCGAGTCAGGCGCAATTCAGGGCGGCTAAACCACTGATCAAAATCACTTTCGCTAAACGCACTGCCATCGGGATTATTCAAAAACTCAGTGGCCATATAACGGGTGGTGTACCATTCAAACTCTTGGGTCCAATGTTCTAAAGGAGTGCGCGAAAGATGTAAGGTTGTGTTGAATTCATTGATGTCACTAGCGCCAGCAAGATTACTGCTGGCCGTGTAATCTTGTTTTTGGGTATAGTAACGCCCAGAGATTTGCATTTTTGTCAGTGGATTTAAGTCTCCTTTGTATTTTACTTGAGCCGTATAATTGGTATAGGGTTCAACAGTGCGTAAATCATCGTTTTCAACGAGGTCATAGCCGTCAGACGAGAGTCTATTCAAAAATACCGACCACTGGTCTAAGAGATTATTGTCTGTGTATTGAGCGCGTAAATCGTGGGTATTGAAACTTCCTGCGCGATAGTCTATTCTTGTGCGTTTTCCAGGCCGTGGGTTTTGTGTAATGATATTGATAACACCGCCTAAGGCTTCGTTTCCGTAAAGGCTAGAGGAGGCACCACGGACGATTTCAATTTGCTTTATATTGCCCACAGTCACGCGACTCAGATCTAAAGTTCCTGCAGAGCGACCAATGAGCGGGACCCCATCAATCATCACTAAGGTGTATTGGCTGTCTAAACCTTGCATTTGAACCCCCTGACCCCCGCCAAAATCGGATACGGTGATCAGTCCAGTTTGCTCGTCAAGCAGGTCGGTAAGTCGAATCGCATTGATCGCCTCAATTTCTTTTTGAGGGATAAATTGGGTAGGCATCGGAAGTGAAGACATTTGACGCTTCGTCCTTGTCGCAGAAACCATAACCGCATCAAGCTCTTGGGGCTTAATCGAATCGGCCTTTTTGACCTTATTTTGAGCGATCAGCGCATTGGAAAACCACAAGAAAACAGATAAAAAGACTAAGTTGCGCACCCCATTGTTTTAGACGCCGCAAAGATCGGGTTTCACAAGGGAATTTAACAACTAAATTGAATCAATTAACTTGAGTTTACGATAGTCTTTTCTTATTCAAAACAGGCGTTGAATGCTTGAGCCCCCCCGACCACGGGGATGGTCAATTTTGTGCCTTTTAAATCTAGGGTCATTTTTGTCCCAGGTTTTGGCCTCAATGTAAATTCGGCATCTGAAGAAAAGATCATCAAGCCGATTTGAGCCCCTTTTGGGATGACTTGATCATCAGGCATAAGTTCAAAGGAAATTTCGACAAATTCGCCAGGAGTCAATGGGGCACTTTCGCGTAAAGAGGTGTTTTGTGGGTCCGCCCAGCCCCGGGTTATAATGTTGTCTGTAATCGGGGCCTTGTCCTGAGTATTCCATGGCAAGGATACCAAATAAACAGAGAGATTAACCGCCGGCTTACTTGAGGCAAGTTTTAGGCTAATTTTAGGAATACCAGAAAGGTGCAGAGGTTGTTTTAACGGTGCTGTGGCATAGATTAAGCGATGCTCAGAAGTAGCCGCCTGGGCCAGATCTGCGGCGGTGAAATGATAATCATCCGTGAGTTGCTCCAATAAAGCGTCAGGATTTACCTCAGGGTCTAAAGAACCGATAGCGTTTCCTCCCATATGAGGATAAAGCGTGATGTCCCGCGCATCCGGATGGGGGTAATCGGGATAAGGTGTCGGCTGATCGATTGGGTCTGATTCTCGGACAATCCATGATTTAGGTCCTGTGCCCGCGGTGTTGTCTACCCCGTGAAGGTAGTGGCTAAACCACTGATTCATCATCCAAAGCGGGGGTGGACCTCCATGGCCCTTTTGATGGTAAAAAATTTGGTGGTCCAGCCCCATGTTACGTGCTTTTTCATAGATCCGATAACTGTGTTCAGGCATGACATTCCAATCGTTAAATCCGTGCGCCATGAGCAGTGCGGCCTTCATTGGCTGCATTTGATTTAAATAATCACGACTGGCCCAAAAATCATTGTAATCCCCTGTTTTTCGATCCATACCCAGACGCATAATACTGTCCCGAACGCGCGCATTGTTGCCCGGTCTTTTTGCCGGATCGCCACTGTGAATAAAATCGTATAAGACATCGATATCCTCTCCGAGGTAGCCTCCAGGGGAGCGCACGAGACCATTAGAACGGTAATAATGATAATAAGACGTATTGGGTGCAATTGGAATAATCACTTCAAGGCCTTCAACCCCTGTAGTTGCTGCGGCCAAAGGTAAAGTGCCATTATAAGAGGTTCCGGTCATACCCACCTTGCCCGTAGACCAATAGGCGGTCACCGGAGCACCGTCTTCAGGAGCATCAAATCCGCTTGCGCGACCGCAAAGCCAATCGATCACTGCCTTAGGGGCCAAAGATTCATTAATGCCGCCCACGGTAGGGGCTCCTTGAGACAAGCCTGTACCCGGCGAGGACGAGTGCACCACGATATAACCGCGGGGTACCCAAGTTTTGATATGCGAATTTGAGATGATCGGACGCTCGCCGACGCGCTTTACTTCCGGATGAATATGCGGTGGCGAATCTTCCCCGAGTTCTTGGTGAACATCCCAAAAGGAGCCAGGCACATCTCCTGCAACCCCAGCAAAATAAGGACTTGTAACATAGATCACGGGTAGTTTTAAGCCTTCTGTATCCGTTTGTTTGGGTCGGGTTACCGATACATGCATCCGGTCTAATTGACCATCGAAATCTGAATCAAATTCTGTTTCCACCCACAGATCATGGCGCATCCACTGGCTTTGATCTGAAAATTCCTCTACGATTTGGGCCAATCCATCTTTAAAAACAGGAACGGCTTTGTTTTGAGCACTGAGAAGCCCGACAGCCAATAAGGCTAGGGTGCATAACGATAGTTTAATTAAACGCATCATAGTTTGCATTATATTTTTGGGTATTGGGTTGCTTTACGACACAAGATAATCCATTTTATTCCTCGGGCATCTGTCGTGAAAAACAAATATTCCTGGCCGCCATCTTTTATTTGCCATGTCGCTCGAATGTGGGCCACAGTTTGAGGGAAATCACGAGTCGTAATATTGTATTTCTGGCCTTTAAAACGCTTCATTTCACTTTTAGCAAAGGGCCATTTATCGAGCACTTCAAAGATGCGCCCCGGAAAATCCATCCATTGCTCCGCGGTAAAAAGATGGGCATTTGGCCCAATGCGCAAGATCGGGAATCGCTGGGTGAGTGCGGCATACTGCCCGATTTTTCGCAGCGGCCCGTTGGGTTCAAAAATATAGGCTAGGGGCGTACTGTATAAATTGGACTCCGGTTGATTCCATATAAAATCAAAAATGATGTTTTTTTGAACCGCGCTGGAGTCTTCAGCCCAGGGCTCATCACTGAGATTTACCGCGTATACTTTTGGGTTTTTATTATCGGTTAAATCGCGAGGAGGTAGAGTTTTGTCCTCTTGTCCCGCACTGCGACTGATTAACCATAAAACTTCCTTTACCTCATTATTGACGGCCACCACATGGATTTCACGAACCCATTTCAGCTGTGTTAGGCCCAGGTGTAAGTCGAGCATTGGCGAAGTTTTGAGCAACACATAAGGACTCTTTGCTAATAAGTCCTCCAAGTGAAACAAAATATCTGGACGACAGTCTTCAAGACGAAAAACTTTATTTTTTTGGGCATCGCGCCGGGCTGGATCCAAATAAATTAAATCTACGGGTAGTTTTAACTCGAGAAGACCCTTTACGCCATCCGCGTGATGACAGAGGACCTCAGCTTTGAGTTTTCTCATGTTGTGTGCGACCAAATTTGACAGAGATTCATCGAGTTCAAAGTGATGAACACGTGCGCCACTTTGCGCCAAAGCATAGGCATCGACCCCGAAACCGCCGGTGAGGTCTGCAATTTCTTTGGGGTGAAATTCTAAATTGTTTTTAATGACTTGGGCTTTGTAGCGTGCAGTGGCCTCTGAGGAGCATTGTTCTAAAGATAATTTGACCGGAAAAAGCAAGCCCGGTTGTGCGCCCCAACGGGGCAATTTATCCACGGCCTTGCGATAACCCTCGACCTGTTGTATTAATTCTTGACGGCTTAGGCCCTCAAAGGGCAGTGGGGCAAAAGCGATTTCGTCCAGGGAAGCCCGGGTCGTTCGAATCCATCGTTGAACCTCGGGGCTTAACAGCATTGGATTTATGGCATTTTGATCTTGGGTCATTAACGGGTCATTAATGAGAAAAAACGTAATGAATCATATTGGCTCCCATTTGCAGTGCTTTTTCGCGTACTTGTTCTGGATCGTTATGGACTCTAGGATCTTCCCATCCATCGCTAAGATCTGACTCATAAGTATACAATAACGCGAGTCTTCCTTCTAGGATAATCCCAAAGGCTTGAGGCGGCTTGTTGTCGTGGGCGTGAATCTTTGGCAGGCCCTCAGGGAACTTGTAAAATTCCGTGAAAATGGGATGCGTGGTAGGTAATTCTATAAGCGGTGCCTCAGAAAATAATCCACTGAGTATGGGGCGGATGTAGGAATCCATTCCGTAATTGTCATCGATGTGCAAAAACCCGCCCCCGAGAAGATACGCCTTGAGGGTTTCAATTTCTGACTCTGAAAAAAATACATTGCCGTGACCGGTCATATGGATCCAAGGCAAATCAAAAAGTGCGTCGCTGTCCAGGGACACCGTTTTTATTTGCGGCTCAAGTGTTGTACCCAGATGTTCATTACAGAATTCTATGAGTTGGGGCAGAGCAGTGGGGTTGCTATACCAATCGCCACCTCCTGAGTATTTTAACACCCCTAAGGTCTGGGATTGAATCCCGGTGCTTATGAGGAGGCTGGCAAGAAGAAAAAGAAAATGCTTCATGAGACAAATCTAAAGAATCGCTTTGATTCCA
The DNA here is from genome assembly GCA_002335345.1 of Flavobacteriaceae bacterium UBA2000. Lineage (GTDB taxonomy): Bacteria > Bacteroidota > Bacteroidia > Flavobacteriales > Flavobacteriaceae > BACL21. Next base: position 11,956 of record DDCS01000108.1, read on the forward strand.
AGGAGTTGAACGGCTGCGATTCCTGCCGTTTCTGTGCGCAACCTGCGCGCACCCAAGGACACCGGTTTAAACCCTTGTTCTAATGCTTTTTGTACTTCCTGCGGGCTAAAATCACCCTCTGGACCAATTAAGACTAAGGTCTTGTGGTGCTTTTGAGACACGTGGATCAGATGGTCCGGAATCTCCTGAATGCAGTGGGCAATATAACAATCTGTATTATTGAAGTTATTGTTTAGAAAATCATCCATAGTGCACACAGGATCAATAAGTACACCATAAAAACTAAGGGATTGTTTTAAGGCCGCGTCGCGTCGTTTTTCCAATCGATCCAAACGCAGTGCCTTGCGTTCACTATGGTGACAGATTACCGGCGTAATTCTCGTAACGCCTAATTCAGTAGCCTTTTCAACGAACCATTCCAAGCGCTCCATTTGCTTGGTGGGCGCTATGGCGACATGGATTTGTGTTTTTGGCTCGGGGTGTTGTCTCGTGCGGTCGATACGCACCAAACAGGCCTTTGGATTGGCTTGAGTTATAGTCCCCCAAGCTTCTAGCCCCCTTGTGTTTGTCATGGTAATTTGATCGCCCGCTTTATGACGCAAGACCTTGACCATGTGTTTGCTCTCTTCGGCGTCAAAAATCAGTTCTTTATCAGTGGCCTCAAAGCCGTTATGGAGAAACATTTGCATCGCTTAAAAGGTCAGTCTGGATTTTGCAGCGACGCTGTGCGCCGCATGCGTGCCTTCCAAATATTTAAGATAGCCAACAATACCGATCATGGCGGCATTATCAGTACAATAGGCAAATTTGGGGACATGCGTTTGCCAACCGCGCTCGGATTCTGCTTGAGCCAATGCGCTGCGGATACCAGAATTTGCCGAAACGCCACCCCCTATAGCAATACGATGAACCCCAGTTTGAGCGACCGCGTTTTCTAATTTTTCCATTAAGTAGTCGACTATTGTTTTTTGAATACTCGCGCAGACATCATTCATGGCGTGGGTCAAAAAATTTGGATCTTTAGCCAGTTGCTGCTCTAAAAAGTAAAGTATGGCCGTCTTTAGACCACTAAAACTAAAATTCAGTGGCGCGACCTTTGGTTTTGGAAAGGGATAGGCATCGGGGTTGCCCAATTTTGCATAGCGATCGATAAGCGGTCCTCCGGGATAGGGCAGTCCCAGCATTTTTGCTGATTTGTCATAAGCCTCTCCCACAGCATCATCAATAGTTGT
>DDCS01000153.1 GCA_002335345.1 Flavobacteriaceae bacterium UBA2000
GACATTATTGATATGTCTCGTCATAGAGGATATTTCATTGATCAGTCACAATCTTTGAACCTATTTATGGAAAATGCCAATATGGCTAAACTTACGTCAATGCACTTCTACGCATGGCAAAGTGGTTTGAAAACAGGGATGTATTATTTGCGCACCAAGAGCGCTGTAGATGCCATCAAATTTACTTTGAGTAATGAGGCCAAGAAAGAGCCAGTCGCTGCCGAAGCCTCAAAGGTTGAAGCGGTTTCTGCAGTCAATGAAAAGCCATTGACGGCGGCAGAGCTACGCGATATGTTGGCCCAAGGTAAAAATGCTGCTGAAAATGACGAGGACTGCTTGATGTGTGGCTCTTAATTTATCCGATTTATTCGGACTAGGTAATGCCAAATATCAGTGGTAAGGCCGAAATTCTTTCAATAAAAAATAGCCCCGCAAATCAAATGCGGGGCTATTTTTTATTGAACAGTTAGGACTCTTGAATCACTCGAATTACCCATCGAGATTAATAGGTAATCCCCTTATTTTACGTTTTTATTGTAGACCTGCATCAATTCCCATACCCCATCGATAAGGTCTTTAGATTCAAGTAACACGTTAAAATAAAGTGCTGTGTTTTTTGGACTTGATTCTTCTTTACGGGTTAGCGTTACTTGATCATCAATACGTTGAGAAACGCTCTGGCTTAAAGCTTCAAGTTCGGCCGTAACCCCGCTTATGGCATTTAGGTCGTTTTCATCAAACATTTTTACAAGTTTGTTTAAGATGCTGCCAAATTCATGATCAACCTCCTGGAGGACTTTAATTTGATTAAAGCGCAATGATTTGTGGTTGTTGTGAATATGCTTGAAACTCTTTTTTGTAATAAACTCAAGAGATTGAGAGATATCGGTCAGGTGGGTCAAAATTTGAATGTAAAACTTGCTGCCACGTAAACTGGTCTCCTCAAGATTTTTAATGAAATAAAACAAGTTGTTGCGTAAATCTTCAATTTCTTCACCGAGCTTATCAACCCCTTTCTTACATTTTTTAAGGCTCTTTTCATCTTGCTTGGCTAAGCCATGAATGACGTTGCTATACGTTTTTTGAGTACGGGCGAATACGGTTGCGATATTTTGCGTGCTTTCACTGATGATCCCTTGCACGGTCTTACTGTCCGTCTTTTTTAAGCCTTTTGGCGATGCTTTATCGGCACTGCGTTTTTTGTGGAATAAGTAGTTACGCACAAGCAGGCCTATAGCAAGAATCAACAGTACAGCAATAGCTACTCCGCCACCAAGGTAGATTAAATAGGCCATGGTTCCGGCGACGATAAACGCGATAAATGCCGTAAAAAACCATCCTCCGATGACGTTAATTACGCCAGCAACGCGATACACAGCGCTCTCTCTACCCCAAGCGCGATCTGCCAACGAGGTACCCATCGCAACCATAAAGGTGACATAGGTGGTCGACAAAGGCAACTTCATAGAGGTGGCTATTGAAATCAATACGCCGGCTACCATTAGATTAATCGAAGCGCGAATCATATCAAAGGCCGGTGCTTCTGGATCGTCTTTTGTCAAAACCAGAGCGTCGGGCTTCTGGAAGCTATGGGTTATACGGGCCATAACATTTGAAGGCAAAATACTGCTCAATGTGGCTCCTAATTTAGTCCCTCCTTTAACTAAGGATCGGGACAACATATTGGGCTGAAATTTTTCTGCACCATCATTTTGGCGTGATAGCCCAATTTCTGTTTCAGTAACGGTCTTGGCTTTTTTCGAAAACCAAAGTGTTAGGACCATAATGCCACCGGCAATAAATAGTAAAACGGGTTCAGCAGGAACTTTTTTACTCAAAACGCCCATGGAGAAATCACTGGCGGCAACTCCAGATGCCGACCAGGCCTCGAAAGAGTGATAAGCGGCCATAGGAACACCGATAAAATTCACTAAATCATTCCCGGAAAACGCCAAGGCTAAACCAAACGTACCGATAGTGATTACCACAATGAGAATACTTTTTTTGAATAATCTCATGAAGAGAAAAGAGAATAGAGACCAAAAGATGAATCCTGCGCCGATGATCAACCAAACTTGACTGGCCAATATTTCCTTAAAAGATCCATAATAAGGGGTTCCTTTGAGTCCCTTGAAAAAGATAAAATAGGTAATGGCTGTGAGCGCAACGCCACCGAATATAGAACCAAAGTTTTTGATTTTTTGTTCGTAATGAAAGCTAAAAATCATTCGGGAGATCCATTGGACTAAGGCACCAACAGAAAACGCAATAACTACCGAAAGGAGTATTCCACTTATGATTTCCGTGGCTTTTTTGGTATTGATATAAATGCCTAGGTCACCAATAGTTTGATTGGGATCCATCCCGATTTTGATCAATGCCATAACCACTGCTGCGCCCAATAACTCAAAAACAATCGAGACTGTGGTTGAGGTGGGCATGCCCAGGGTATTGAAAAAGTCAAGCAGGAGAATATCAGTGATCATGACGGCCATAAAGATGATCATGATCTCATTGAAGTAAAATTCGCCGGGGACAAAAATTCCTTTCCGGGCTACCTCCATCATACCGCTGGAAAACACAGCCCCAATGAAGATTCCTAAACTCGC
>DDCS01000080.1 GCA_002335345.1 Flavobacteriaceae bacterium UBA2000
AATGGTCATTCTTGCCGGCGCCTTAGCGGGGTATATGATATAAAAAATGCCCGAACAAGTCAGGCATTTTCGTCTGGCTATTATTTTTGGGGTACAACAACCAGAATCATTTCAGCTAATTTTCTTAACTCAACTAGGGTAAATTTAAACACAAAACAAACTCTAGGAGAATAATTTAGTGGAAACAAGTAGATCCACTATTTTTTTTGAGTCCCCCAATGCGCCTCTAGCGCCAATATATCAATAGGCTCTTGAGGTTTTTGCTGCTCGATCAAGCCATCGCGAAATCCACGCTGTAGGATGTCCTCAATAAAGTAATCTTCTTTGTTTTCGAAGGGGTCGTAGGTGCTTTTAAGTTCGATATCAAACCAATGTGCCGTTTGATTATACCAAAACGCGCGCCAGCCCGACCTGTAATCCTTGATCAAATCAAAAGTACTCTGTCCTGTTTGTCGGTGAATAAGTTTTACCAGAATACGCCCTTCTGCCCGGGTAAATTTCCGGAGGGTCTGGTAAAATTCACCTTCCATGTATTTTTGGGCCTGTTTGATATATTTTTTACGCTTGCTTTTTCTTTTGATCTGCGCCAATCGTTGTTCCATGACCGCTAAGCGTTCGGCCGCTAGTTTGGCATAAGGATAAACTTTAATCGTGCGACGTCGCAGAATAATGTATTTGCGCCGCTCAGACATGTCTTTAAAAGAGCGTTTTTTGAGCAAGACGACTTCGTTTAGGTCAATATGCTCTCGGACCAGGGAATCGCCTTGCAAGATGTAATAAAAAGGCTCCTGGTCAAGGGTATCGTTGCTGCGCTGCGGGATGTGGGCCGGAAATTCTATTTGTACTTGCGCCTGAGTCTGATGCGTTGCGGTAAAGGTTAGGCCAAAAAGAAGTATAAAGCCGAGTGGCACACCTTGGAATAACCCCATGTGTCTGTAAAACCTCCCTTTTGAGTTTGGTACAGCGAACAGCATAAAATCGATACTTTGAGCCCTTAACACTGATCAAAAATAAGCATTTAAAGCCCGTTTGCTTGTGAAGAATTTGCTAATTTTAAAGCTCAAAAAATAAAACTATGGCGGCATCATTGCTCACAAAAGAATCATTAAAATTTTTAGAAAATTATCTCAATAATGCCTCGCCTACCGGTTACGAGTGGAGTGGTCAAAAACTTTGGATGGATTATTTGCGTCCTTATGTGGATGAGTTCATCACTGATGCCTACGGTACTGCCGTTGGCGTAATTAACCCAGAGGCGCCTTATCGGGTGGTTATAGAGGGGCATGCCGATGAAATCTCTTGGTATGTGAACTACATCAGCGATAATGGTCTAATCTACGTGATTCGCAATGGGGGCAGTGACCACCAAATCGCTCCCTCCAAATTAGTGGACATACACACTAAAAAAGGGATCGTAAAAGGAGTCTTTGGCTGGCCAGCAATTCATACGCGTAAAGCCGGTAAAGAAGAAACACCAAAACTCGACAATATATTTATCGATATCGGAGCGGCCGATAAAAAAGAAGTTGAAAAAATGGGCGTACACGTAGGCTGTGTGATTACCTACCCAGATACGTTTCATATCATGAACAAAGATAAATTCGTGTGTCGTGCCTTAGACAACCGCATGGGGGGCTTTATGATTGCTGAAGTGGCACGTTTATTACACAAAAACAAAAAGAAACTGCCTTTTGGGCTCTATATCACAAACTCTGTTCAAGAAGAAATCGGGCTGCGTGGGGCCGAAATGATCGCCGAGCGGATTAAACCGCATGCGGCCATTGTGACCGATGTGACTCATGATACGACCACACCGATGATTGATGCTAAAACCCAGGGCTACGCAAAGATTGGTAAAGGACCCGTTATTGCCTATGCTCCGGCGGTGCAGCAAAAACTTCGTGATTTAATCGTGGATACTGCTGAAAAGGAAAAGATTCCTTTCCAGCGCGCGGCAAATTCACGCTATACAGGCACCGATACTGATGCGTTTGCCTACAGTAATGGCGGAGTCCCTAGCGCGCTTATTTCATTGCCGCTGCGTTATATGCATACCACTGTGGAGATGGTTCATCGTAAAGATGTAGAAAATGTCATTACTCTGATTTATCACTCATTGCTTAATATGAAGGCTGGAGATACCTACAGCTATTTTGAATAAAGATCAGTATATCCATATTGATTTGGTTAAAATGGGTAAACTTATTATCGCTGCCAATTGATCCAAAAAGCTATTGCTTGTCCTTTAAAACTGCATTGATGATACGCCTAAGTTTAGTTTTTATTTATATAGTTTTGTGTATTGGTAATGTGACTGTTACACAAGCTCAAGTAAAACAAAGCTTTAAGTTATCTACGGAAATTTTATATGGAATTTCTGCCGAGGCCAATGACTTTTTTCCTGAGCGTGATCCTCAGTTTAGTTTTGTTTTAGGTATCGGGAAAACTTTAGAACTCCCGGGTAAGTTACCCGCTCAAAATCCCAACATTGGCCTTCTGGGGATGTATACTGATTTGGGCAATACCGAATTATTGGGTCATTCCTATGCCCTTATTCCTTATGTCTCATTTCCAATTTTTGGAAAACACTGGAACGGCAGCCGTCTTAAGTTTGGATTAGGGGGTGCTTATTTTGATACGCGTTTTGATCCTGAGACTAATTTCTTTAATCAAGCGGTCACTACAGACATTACTTGGGCTTTTCGCGGAAGTGTTCATCAAAAATTATGGGAGAACGCTTATGGCCTGATGGACTTGGGGTTGGTGTACAATCATCAATCCAATGGACACACCAAATTACCCAATCAAGGGCTGAATTCGTTTTTAATTTCACTGCGTCAAACCTGGAATCCAAAATTTGTTTATCGCGCATCTCATGACGATAATGATTATTCTGCTGAATCAGCCGATTTGCCCTTATATGAGCGCACAATGCCTTACTCTGATCAGGCGAAAGCACTGGATGAATTAGCGCCACAAGGTTCTCAGGAGGCTTCAATTAAAGATACTCTGCCTCAAACCACAGAATACCTCGAAGCGCGCTTTGGATATGGGCAAAATGTACTGGCCCTCGCATTTAATGACCTGCGCCCAGTTCGGACTGTCTCAATCACGTGGGGCAAAACTCACAAGGGTTATCTGCGCTGGGGTGTTGGGGCTTTTTACCGTTTTTATCAGCACTACCACGATTATATCAAGGGCAATGAATCCTTAGTGCGTCCGGGGCAGGAATTCGAAGCGTTTCGCGATAATCCATGGCGCTACGGCTCAAACTTTGGGGTCCATCTCAATGGCGAAGTCTTACTCGGGCATTTTGGCGTGAGCACTCAGCTAGGATTTAACTTTTATAAACCGGCGTACGCGATCGATTGGCGCATTAACGAGGGCTGGGATTATCCGCCACGTGAACTCCCGCCTAACTGGGTTTTGGGGGAGTACAACACCAAATATCAGCTTAAAAAATACATCAGCTCACGACTCGGGATACGTTACTATCTCTGGGATACGCGCACAGGATCAGCAAATCAAAAACAGCACACCATAAACCCTTTTATAGGGGCGCACCTCAATGCCAACCTGGGTCAGGCCGATTTTACGGAGCTGAGTTTTGGAGTGATTTTTAGACTTAATTCTAAGGGTTAAATACCCGCGAGTTAAATGACAGATATTATCGCTGCGCTAGATATGCTCGAACATTGCGATCAATGCGGGCCTCTATGTCTGAAACATCAGCCTTTTCAAAAGGCGTTCCGGTGATATTCTCGTAGAGTTCGATGTATCGCTCAGAAACAGACTCGATGTATTCATCACTCATAAAAGGCACACTTTGCCCTTCGAGCCCTTGAAAGCCATTGGCGATCAGCCATTGGCGCACAAATTCTTTAGAGAGTTGTTTTTGGGCCGCTCCCCGCTCTTGACGCTCAGCATAACCTTCAGCATAGAAGTAACGCGAAGAATCGGGCGTATGAATCTCGTCGATCAGGACAATCTTACCCTCTTTGGTCTTGCCAAACTCGTATTTCGTGTCCACTAAGATCAGCCCTCGCTTAGCAGCAATCTCGGTGCCGCGCGCGAACAGCGCGCGGGTATATTGCTCGAGCACCCCATAATCCTCTGGGGTGACAATACCGCGGGCTAAAATATCCTCACGAGAAATGTCTTCATCATGGTCTCCTTTTTCTGCCTTAGTCGCTGGGGTAATGATGGGCTGCGGAAAGGCATCGTTTTCTTTCATGCCTTCAGGCATGGCTACCCCGCAAAGCGCGCGGTGGCCTGCTTTGTATTGACGCGCCGCATGACCACTGAGATAGCCACGGATCACCATTTCGACTTTAAAAGGCGCACAGGCCATCCCTACAGAAACGTTAGGATCTGGCGTCGCCACTAACCAATTCGGGACGATGTCCTGAGTGTCGGCCATCATTTTTGTGGCGATTTGGTTGAGCATCTGGCCTTTGTAAGGAATCCCCTTAGGCATGACCACATCAAAGGCGCTCAAACGGTCTGTGGCCACCATCACCAGTATATCTCCTTCTAAACGGTATACTTCACGGACTTTTCCCTTGTATACAGAAATCTGCCCGGGGAAATTAAAATTTGAATCGATGATTGTTTGGCTCATGTCCCGTGATGATTTTCAATAGAATTATAGGCCGATATGACTTCTTTAACCAGCTTGTGACGGATCACGTCTTTGTCGTCTAGGTAAACCATGCCGACTCCTTTGATGTCTTTCAAAATAAGTAAGGCCTCTTTAAGCCCTGAGGTGACGCGGCGCGGTAAATCGACTTGACCGGGATCGCCTGTGATCATAAACTTAGCGTGTTTCCCCATACGGGTCAAAAACATCTTCATTTGGGCGTGGGTGGTGTTTTGGGCCTCATCCAAAATTACAAAGGCATTGTCCAAGGTGCGTCCACGCATAAAAGCCATAGGAGCAATTTGAATCACGCCATTTTCAATATGAGCCGTTAGTTTTTCTGCGGGAATCATATCACGTAAAGCGTCGTAAAGCGGTTGCATATAAGGATCGAGCTTTTCTTTAAGATCTCCGGGAAGAAATCCAAGGTTTTCGCCGGCCTCCACGGCTGGACGGGTCAGAATAATGCGTTTGACCTGTTTTTCTTTTAGGGCTTTTACTGCCAAAGCCACCCCCGTGTAGGTTTTACCCGTTCCGGCCGGCCCAATAGCAAAAACCAAATCGTTTTTACTCATTTGAGAAACGATTTTCTTTTGATTCAGGGTCTGGGCTTTGATATGACGCCCGTTTACGCCGTGAACCAAGATGCGGTCACTCGTGGTATCCAAGTCAAACTTAGTGCCTTTTTCGCTGGTTAAAATACGCTCGATTAGGTTTTCGTCGATGCTGTTGTATTTGACAAACTGCTCGAGCAGCGTGGTCATCTGCTGGTCAAAAGTTTCCAGAATTTCCTCATCTCCATAGGCCGCTATACGGTTGCCTCGTGCGACGATTTTTAGCTTAGGATAATACTTTTTGATCAGGTCAATGTGTGCATTTTGATGCCCAAAAAAATCGCGGGCACTAACGTCGGTGAGTTCCAGTATGATTTCGTTCAAAAGCGGTCCTTTTAAAGAGGGGTTAATGTTCTTGCTAATATAGTTTTTCTCTTGAAAAAAGTCCCTTATTTTTGTTGTGGTTCTCACAAAAAATATCAACAATTCATGGCGCTGCCCATCATTACGCTTACTACTGATTTTGGCGAAAAAGACCCTTACGTAGGAGCGGTTAAAGGCGCTATGTACAGCGCTTTAGACAATGTTCGTATTGTTGATATCTCCCATGGCATTTCCCCTTTTCATATCGTGGAGGCGGCTTATGTGATTCAAAACGCTTATCGGAGTTTTCCCAAGGGCAGCATTCACATAATCGGAGTGGACGGGGAACTCACCCCTGAAAACCGTCATATTGGGGTAAAACTCGACGGTCATTATTTTATTTGCGCCAATAACGGGATTTTGGCCTTGCTTTCCAGCAGCATTAAACCCGAAAAAATCGTTGAGATCAATATTCATGGGCATATGGAAAGTAATTTTCCTGTACTCGATGTTTTTGTAGCCGCCGCGTGCCATATTGCTCGAGGAGGGACTTTGGACGTTATCGGAAAATCCATCAGTGCGCTCAAAGAACTTAAAGGGATTCAACCTGTGGTCAATCTTGAACGCAACCAAATCATCGGCACGGTCATTTATATTGATAACTACGGTAATGTGGTCATTAACATACAGCGACAACTTTTTCAAGAAGTGGCCAAAGGGCGTCAACCGGTTATCGCTGTGCGTAAATTCCGCATAAAAAATATTTATGAGCGTTATAGTGATGCCATTAATTTTGATGTCCCCAAGGATCGCCGTGAGGAAGCAGGAAAAGAACTGGCTATTTGGAATTCGTCAGGATTTTTAGAATTAGCGATTTACAAAAGCAATCCGACTTCGGTGGGCAGCGCCTCTTCCCTATTTGGATTGGAATACCGCGATTCTATTACCGTTAGTTTTTAGTTTAAATGAACCCAATCATTAAACAAACCTTCAGCAGTTTTTTCGCTCAAGCAGCGGCCTTGTTGCTTATGGGGGTATTTGTGCTTGGTGTTGGGGTTTACTTTTGGGTGTTGCCCGGTGACCAAAATTTATTTGATGCTGGATTTGGGGATTTAACTCAGGTTTTTCGCGTATTGCCTTGGGGCGTGCTTTTGGTGGTCTCGGCCCTGAGCATGCGCCTGTTTAGTCCAGAGCGTCAAAGCGGGACGCTGGCGCTGCTGCTCACCCGCCCTGTTTCTTTGTGGTCGGTGGTTTTGGGAAAATATCTGGGCGCCATGGGGGTCCTGGGCTTACTCTTGCTCAGTACACTTTGTTATCCCCTTACCCTTGAGTACTTGATTACCGGGCCTTATGCTTTTGATTGGGGTATTTATTGGAGCGGATTAAGCGGCTTGCTGCTTCTGGGTGGATTTTGGATGACTTTAGGGCTTTTGTGCTCCATCCTGACGTCGAATGCCTTAGTGGCCTTTATGCTGACGTTGTTGCTCGGAGCGGGTTCATTTATGGTTCCGGGACAATATGGTCTAGAGGGCATTTATTTGGAATTCACTGCGGGGCTTTGGTCTGGGGCGGGATCTCTGTATTT
>DDCS01000029.1 GCA_002335345.1 Flavobacteriaceae bacterium UBA2000
GTTGAAACTAAACTCTTGAATGTCCGAATTCACCTTTTTAATTGCTTTGTGCAAGACCTTTAACGCCTCTGTACTTGGGGCCTCTTCAGAAACACAAAAAGACTCAGATTCGCCACTGTGATAAAGTTTCCACAGTTTTTTTAAAAATCCGTGAACCCCTGTGATTCCCGCAGTACTCCATGGTTTTGATTGCTCCAAAGGCCCTAAAAACATCTCATAAAGCCGCAGGGTATCAGCGCCGTATTGATCGCAAATATCGTCTGGGTTAACCACATTGAACTTAGATTTTGACATCTTTTCAACCTCTCGCTTGACCTTGAATGTGCCCTCTACCTCGCCGACGATTGCTGCCCCGGCATATTCTGGTCGCCAGGCGATAAATTTTTCGATATCCAATTCATTGGTCAAGGACACCATAGAGACGTCACAATGCACGCTTTGCAACTGTTGCGGATCAAAATCCTGAATACGTCCCGCGGAAACCAATTGCTTGCCGTCCGCTGTGCGATAAACAAATGCGCTCTCTCCAAGGATCATCCCTTGATTAATCAATTTTTTAAACGGTTCATCCACAGAGATAAACCCGCGATCAAACAAAAACTTCACCCAGAATCTACTGTACAACAGGTGTCCGGTAGCGTGTTCGCTCCCCCCGATGTATAAATCGACAGAACCCCAATAATCTAGGGCCTGTTTACTGGCAAAGACTTCTTTATTCTGTGGGTCCATATAGCGGAAAAAATACCAACTACTCCCGGCCCAACCCGGCATCGTATTGAGCTCGAGAGGAAATACCCTGACGTGGTCAATATGTTGATTCGACACCACGGCTTTTTGTTCCGTATCCCAAGCCCATTGATCTGCGCGACCCAGTGGCGGATCGCCGTCTTCAGTGGGCAAATAGGCATCGACCTCTGGTAAAACAAGGGGTAAGTATTCGGGATCGATCATCTGTGGGAGGCCATTTTTATAGTAAACGGGAAATGGTTCCCCCCAATAACGCTGACGACTAAAAACCGCATCGCGCAGTCGATAATTAATGGTCCCACGACCACGACCACAGGCTTCAAGTGCCTTGATGGCTTCTGCACAGGCTTGGCTATAACTCAGGCCATTGAGAAAGTCACTTTGATCAATAATACAAGGGTCCTTCAGCGTGTATGCCTGGTTCTCTATGGAAACATCTTTGAATATATTCGGAATGGGCAGGTCAAAGTGCTTGGCAAAATCATAATCGCGCTGGTCCCCACACGGCACGGCCATCACGGCTCCTGTACCATATCCGGCCAAGACGTAATCCCCAATCCAAATGGGTACTTCGGCCCCACTTAATGGGTGTATCGCGTAAGCGCCCGTAAACACCCCGCTAATACGCTTAACGTCGGCCATACGCTCGCGCTCGCTGCGCTGAGCGCTCGCCTGCACATAGGCCTCTACGGCCTGTTTTTGCTGAGCAGTGGTCAAGGCAGTGACCCATTCGTGCTCTGGCGCCAAGGTCAAAAAACTAACCCCAAATATCGTATCAGGACGCGTGGTAAATACTTCGATCTGCGCTTGGTGTCCTTTGACCTCAAAAATCACTGATGCCCCTTGGGAGCGACCAATCCAATGTCTTTGAGATTCTTTTAGCGGCTCCGGCCAATCTATAGCATCAAGTCCGTCTAATAAACGCTGAGCATAGGCGGTAATCCGCATGCTCCACTGCTTCATTTTTTTACGTACCACCGGGTGTCCTCCACGTTCTGAGACACCGTTTACGATTTCATCATTGGCCAATACAGTGCCCAAGGCGGGGCACCAATTGACCTCAGACTCTGCCAAATAGGTCAAGCGAAATTGACTCAAGATGGCTTCTCTTTGCTCTTGACTAAAAGTCTGCCAATCGGCAGCCTGAAAAACAGAAAGTTCCGGCGATAAATTCTCGGCGAGCACGCGGCATAAGTCTTGACCTAGAGCAGTGCTGCCGCCTTGCTCAAAAAGTGCAATCAAGTCACTTATCGGCCTGGCTTTGTCCTGACTTGGGTCATACCAGCTTTGGTAGAGCTGAATAAAAATCCACTGAGTCCATCGGTAATAATCAGGATCAGAGGTGCGTACTTCCCGCTGCCAGTCAAAACTAAATCCCATTCGATCGAGCTGCTGTCGATAACGGGCAATATTTTCTTGGGTGGTTTTACTCGGGTGCTGCCCGGTTTGAATCGCGTATTGTTCTGCGGGTAACCCAAAACTATCATAGCCTTGAGGGTGCAAGACATTAAAGCCTTTGTGTCTTTTGTAGCGCGCATAAATATCACTGGCGATATAGCCCAGAGGATGTCCGACATGAAGCCCAGCCCCAGAAGGATAGGGGAACATATCCAAGACATAAAACTTTGGTTGGCTTCCAGCGTCATCACTGGCGGCAAAAGTTTGATTTTGGGCCCAAAAATTTTGCCATTTTTCCTCGATGGAGCGAAAAGTATATTTACTCATAATGCGCTGATATTAAAACCTCGACCGTTTTATTGGTGGCAAATTTACACCTATTGACCGAAAGAGAAAAGTTTAAACCTAAGGTATTCCCTCATCCCAAAATTCCTTGTATTTTTACACTGAATCTACCTGAACTATGAGTCGCTCCTTTGAAAAATTTCAAAAAAGACGCCTAATTTCCTCGTATATCTCTGCGGTGGTGAGTATTGGGCTTGTTTTATTCTTACTTGGGTTTTTGGGGCTCATTTTAATCAATTCTAAAAAGGTTGCAGACCATTTTAAAGAGCAAATTGCGCTCACCATCTTCTTAAAAGACGATGCGCGAAATGTTGAGATTGACCAGCTGCAACAGACTATTGGCTTGGCTCCCTACACAAAAAATGCCGTCTATGTTTCCAAGCAGCAAGCGGCAGAAGAGCACAGCGCCCTTATTGGAGAAAATTTCATGGAATTCCTTGGAGACAATCCTTTGAAAAATAGCATCGATGTATTTTTATTGGCTGAATTTGTCACGGCAGAAGAAATCGAAAACATCCAAAATGAATTGTTGGAAAACAGTTTTGTCGCGTCGGTAAATTACGACAAACCCTTGATCGTTTTGCTCAATGACAACATCAAAAAAATTAGTTTTTGGGCTTTAATCACAAGCGGTGTCTTTTTAGTCATTGCTATAGTCCTGATCAACAACTCTATTCGCCTTTCCGTTTACGCGAAACGATTCACCATCAAGACCATGCAACTGGTTGGGGCGACCAAAGGTTTTATTCGCGCGCCCTTTGTCCGTCAAAGCATTTTGTTTGGGACTTTTGGGGCATTAATTGCCCTCTTTGGTTTGTTTGGGGTATTATGGGCCCTGAATGATTATTTTCCCGAATTGGACATTTTGGGCGATATAGAGGGGCACATCGGGCTGGCGGCTTTTGTTTTAGGGGCAGGAATTATCATTAGCGGCTTGAGTACCTTTTTTGCCACCCGAAGATTCTTAAACCTGCGCAGCGACGAATTGTATTATTAGCTGGAAGTCTCCAGTAAGCGCAACGCGACCGCTGTTTGGATTAGAATGAAAAGAAAAAACGTAACTTAGCCCCACGCTTAACAAGACCATTTTAATTCTGATATGGGGGAACAAAAAAGAAAAAAGGAACAGGCCGAATCTTCATTTGTCTTTCACAAATCCAACTACAAAATCATGGTAGCGGGCCTTGCCTTTATTGCCCTAGGATTTATTCTTATGACCGGGGGCGGCAGTGAGAACCCCGAGGTATTTAATCCAGAAATATACAGCTGGAGGAGAATTCGTTTAGCGCCAGCGCTCATCCTCATTGGGTTTGGCCTTGAGGTTTACGCTATTCTCAAACCTCATGATAAGTCAGAATAATGAATTATTGGGAAGCCATCGTACTGGCCATTATTGAGGGACTTACCGAATTTTTACCCGTGTCTTCCACGGGGCATATGATCATTGCCTCATCATTTTTTGGCATTGCGCAAGAAGAATTTACTAAGTTATTTACCATCGCCATACAACTGGGGACAATTTTGAGTGTGGTCGTTCTTTACTTTAAACGATTTTTTCAAACCATCGAATTTTATAAAAAATTATTCATCGCCTTTTTGCCTGCGGTTGTTTTGGGGTTGATGTTCAATGATCTGATTGATCAATTATTAGAAAGTCCGGTTACCGTGGCCATTTCTCTTATCATTGGAGGAGCAATACTCATCAAGGTAGACGCCTGGTTTGGTCAAGGAACAGATACCGAGGTCAATTATAAGACCGCCTTACTTATTGGTTTTTTTCAGTGCTTGGCGATGATCCCTGGGGTTTCACGCAGTGGGGCAAGTATCGTGGGGGGCATGTCGCAAAAACTCTCCCGCACTGCGGCCGCTGAGTTCTCTTTTTTCTTGGCAGTGCCTACCATGCTTGGGGCCACAGCAAAAAAGTCTTTTGACTATTACCAAGATGGATTTTTACTGACCCAGGAGCATATTAATCTGCTTATTTTAGGCAATGTAATTGGTTTCCTGGTCGCCCTGGTTGCGATAAAAACTTTTATCAACTATCTCAGTCGAAATGGCTTTAAAATCTTTGGTTATTACCGGGTCATTATCGGGCTTGTATTGTTAGCCCTCCACTATTTTGTTCAGCCTTTAAGCCTGGTGTAATGTCTGACAATCCCTTTGTAAAAGGTCAAGTAATCCTCATTGACAAACCCCTGAATTGGACCTCGTTTCAAGTCGTCAACAAAGTTCGTTGGTTGATCCGTCAACACTACGGATTAAAAAAGTTAAAAGTAGGACATGCCGGAACCCTAGATCCTCTAGCCACCGGTTTACTCATCCTGTGCACTGGGGCGATGACAAAATCTATTGAGGAATTTCAAGGTCAAGAAAAAAAA
The DNA here is from genome assembly GCA_002335345.1 of Flavobacteriaceae bacterium UBA2000. Taxonomy (GTDB): domain Bacteria; phylum Bacteroidota; class Bacteroidia; order Flavobacteriales; family Flavobacteriaceae; genus BACL21. The sequence continues at coordinate 4,869 of DDCS01000029.1, forward strand.
TATACGGGCCGCTTAAAACTTGGCGCGACCACTCCAAGCTATGATCTTGAAACAGAGATTAATGCCACTTTTAACTACGCGCACATTACGGTAGAAATGTTACATGAGGCATTACCCCAATTTACCGGGACAATTTTGCAGAAGCCCCCTATTTTTTCAGCAATTAAAAAAGACGGAAAACGACTCTACAACCTCGCCCGGGAGGGTAAAACCACCGAGTTGCCTGAGCGAGAAATTACGATAAAGGAATTTACAATAAGTGCCGTTCATTTACCTGAGGTGGAATTTATCGTGCGTTGTAGTAAGGGGACTTATATCCGCTCCTTAGCTCATGATTTTGGTGCCTCATTAGGCAGTGGAGCCCATTTAACCGCGCTTAGACGAACGGCAATCGGCAGTTATGATGTTGCACAAGCCATGAACATAGAGCAATTTGAGGATTTCCTCATGCAGGCTTAATTTGTCCTTAAGACAAACCGTTTATTAAAGCTTCAATACCTGACGATAGACAGTCCCAAAGGATCCACTAAACTGCACCCATAACACGCCTTGCCACTCTGAATTTAAGGCTAACTCATAAGTTCCGTGGCCCTGGGGAATAGTTCCTCGATAAAGCTCCTGTCCCAGAACGTTATGAATGGTGACCTGAACGGGCTCATGAATTTGATTCAGCCTAAATTTTACTAATCCTGTTGTTGGATTAGGGACGGCAGCCGAAATAAAACGAGTACTAGTGAAATCATCTAGTGATAAATTCCCCACATTTATGGTCCAAAAACCCTCTGGGGCGACCAAGGGTCGCGAAAGGGTTTTTCCTGAATTTGCTGTAGCATCAATGTAATAATCTACAAGGGCCGCTTCGTTTGGCATTTGCAAATCAACACTCCAAATATCATTGCCAAGAGCAGTCATTGGGGCTGACTCAAAAGCTCCTGCAGCATCACGCCAATACACGGTAGCACCTTGAATCCCTGAAATATGCTCAATTCGGGCATCAATAGTGACGGTTGCGCCCTGAGCCGCTTGATCTATAGGCTGATGAACAATCCACAAGGGCTCATCGACTCCAATGGTATGGGTTATACAATGTATGGCCCCCAGTAGTGAGATTAAATTCTCTCCTGAATTATCTACATCAATACCCACAATGTTGTAGCCCGGCAATAATTCTTGCCAACGCTCAAGGGCCGGGACATCAACTTCAGGACGATAGGTGGGCACCAAAACCGTTTTGTTGATGAACACGGCATTAGTAAATGTGCGATAATAACCGCCATTATCAGGATATAATCCAGAACTACTCGGCGGTGCAGGAATCCATTCAATTTGGTAAGGTGTCCCAAATACCGAGGGAAAGCTGGCCACGACCTCAGCAATATTCGCTTCAATCTGTGGGCCATCGGCAACCCCGGGTGGATACTGGCTCACCAAGAGGGTTTCCTCATCCAATAGCTTCATGTGCATATCGATATGATTAATGACATCATAGGGCAACGCAGGCATTTTTATATAGCGATCAATCCCCATGTAGGCATTCATGATTGCATCGATCTGAGCCTCTGTTTTGGCACTTACCCCATAAGGATTACCCGCTGCATTTTCTTCTAAAATAAGCTCTGAGGCAAAGGCGGTCCCAAGGCCATCACTCATAAAATTTCCTCCTGTATTGACCAGATCATTTGTTCCTGTGTTTGTGATATAAATCGGCAGGTCCAGAAGCGCAGCATGGGCCGAAGGCATGACATTGTCATTTGGCCGCGGTCTATTGTAAATCCAATCCGTCAGAGCGCGCGTACCGACATCATTGCTGTAGACCGTATTTCCGGCATAATCGCGAATCCAAATAGAGTCCCAATTCTCGTCCATAAAAATGACACGACTCAAGTCAATACCGGCCCCGGACAAATAATTTGACACAGAGGATTGATTCTGTGTGGTAATCACCACATGACATTCATTGACGGCCGCAGCAACAATTTGTCTTAATATATTTTGAAAGCTGGGCTCCCAAGTGAGGACCAAATACTCAACTTCCTCCCACTCGGCCATGGTTCTTACAGGTTCTGTAGGTGGGTCTGTAACTTTATTTTGTGTGAAAGAAATGCGCCCGAGGCTGCTTTTTTCAGATTGTGTTAATCCCTTAGGCAGCGGGTTTTGACCCCAGGTAATTGGGGTCATTAACATACTCAGGGCAAATAATATCCGGGTAAGTCGATTCATGTAACTGTATTTTGCAGCAAGATAATTAAAAATGGGCCTTTATCCGCAAAGATAGAAGGCTCATGTCTACCAAAATATCAATGCCGCAACAAAGACCACGGCCCCCAAAAGCATGATCCATAAAGTGTAAGGCAAAAGCTCACTAGCCTTGAGTTTGGTAATGCCTAAAAGCGGTAGCGCCCAAAAAGGCTGGAGCATATTGGTTAATTGATCGCCATAGGCCAGCGCCATAATCACTTTTTGCACAGGGACCTCTAATGAGATGGCCGCTTCTAAAATCACAGGACCCTGAATGGCCCACTGACCGCCCCCCGAAGGAATAAATACATTGACGATCGCCGCACTAAAGAAAGTCAAAATTGGGAGGGTTTCAGCAGTGGATAGGGCCACAAAATAATTCGCGATTTCTACCACGAGACCGCTATTTTGCATTACGCCCATGATCCCAAAATAAAGCGGAAACTGAATCAAAATTCCGGAGGCTCCAGAAATAGCCTGATCCACTGCCTTTAGTATGCTTGAAATCCTGCCATGGGCGATAAAAATCAATCCAAGCATTAAAAAATTGAGCATGTTCGGGGTAACAATTCCACTGCTCAGGGCGGCCCCGTAGTTATAAAAAAAGGCGGTAAGCACTGCTAAACCAAAACCGTAGGCCAAGATTTTCGATTCATCCCAGTGCGTCCTCATAAAACGCGGGGTGGGCCCATTAGCGAGCGAGGTTTTGTCCTCACTATGTGAAAAGCGCTCTGCGGGAAACGCTGCATTTAAGCGAGGTATTTCCTCTTTCCCCTGGCGCCCCAGCCAAACCAAAATCAATGGAATACTCAATAAGAGGACTAAAAAAACGACAATATTTTGAAAACTGAATACCGTTTCGGGATACGCAATTAAGTCGGGTAAAAACGCGGCGAGATCTGGGGTGACTAATGAAGCTAAATGACCCTGTTCTCCTACTTTGGCCGGTGCGGAACCACTGATTCCACCGTGCCAAATCATCATCCCTGCATAGGCCGCTGCCCCGACTAAGGGATAGTTAATTTTTATTCCTTGTGTCTTGGCGGCCTCACCGATCTTTCGCGCCATTAGGGCCCCAAAAATAAGACCAAGACCCCAATTAAAAAATGAGACCAACAGGGTCAATACTGAAACTAAAATTACCGCATGAGTGGTTCCCTTTATACTCGTGGTTAGGGCCGATATAAAACGACTCATCACCGGGCTGAGCACCAACATATGACCCAAAACCAGAATGAGCATCATCTGGTAAGCGAAAACCAGCAAGTCCTTCTGCCAAATCCCTTGTTCCCAATACCCCAAAAGACTCAACCAATAAGGGTCAGAAGTTTTTGGCTCAGTAAAAATCAGCGCCAAAATAAAGGTTAGAGCCGTCAGCAATAACGCAATTGAAAAAGGAGACGGCAAAAACCGTCTAAAGAGGGTTTCTATGACGGCCGTTAGCCGCATTTAAAACGGTAAATCGTCGTGCTCGTCGTCTTGATGATCGCCTATGGGCTCAAAAGCGTCTTCTGGTGGCATTGGCGGCATAGATGGGCTACCGGCATCGAGCAACTCAACGCGCCAGCCTTGAATAGAATTAAAATATTTAGTCTCTCCTTGAGGATTAACCCAC
>DDCS01000129.1:0-2072 GCA_002335345.1 Flavobacteriaceae bacterium UBA2000
TGGGAATACGTTCCTCTTGGCCCATTTTTAGGAAAGAATTTTGCCTCGACTATTTCGCCTTGGATTGTCACCTTGGATGCTTTGGAGCCTTTCCGTGTGGCCGGACCGCAGCAGGATCCCGCCCCACTCCCCTATTTACAACAAACCGGGGCGCATAATTATGATATTACCCTTGAGGCCAATATTATGCCTGAAAACGGCAATGAGTCTTTAGTGTGTCGTTCCAATTTTAAGTATATGTACTGGTCTATGGCACAACAATTGGCGCATCATACGGTTAATGGCTGTAATTTGCGCAGTGGAGACATGATGGGTAGCGGAACGATTTCTGGCCCCACACCAGATAGCTATGGATCCATGCTCGAACTGAGCTGGCGAGGCCAAAAACCAGTTCCCCTGAGCGATGGCAGCACCCGAACCTTTATAGAAGATGGGGACACCGTAATTATGCGTGGCTATAGTCAAAACGAACAGATACGAATTGGCTTTGGCGAATGTACCGGTAAAATTTTACCAGCCCGCCGACTAGAATTTTAATGGATTTTAAAAGGATGAACGATTTAATGTGCTACCGAAATAAACTTTCTCGCTTTTCCACAAGGCATACTAAAGTGCGCCCACTGATAATTATTTTTCTGGGCAGTTTGCTGCTGATCTTTGGCTCTTGCAGCAGCATCAAGCGCAATGAAAAACAATTGGCTCAAGGAAATTATGACGCTGTAGTCAATTCGATCTCCGAAAAATTAAAAAATAATCCCAACCACAAGGACAAAAAACAGCTCATTCCCCTCTTGGAAAAGGCTTATAAACTTGCCGTTAAGGAAGATATGCGTCAACTCAAGAGCCTTCAAACGGAGCCCAATGGCGTTAATTCGAGTAATATCTATTGGATCTATAAGGGTCTGGACCAAAGACAAGATATTGTCCGGCCCCTTACCCAGATCATGCCCATAAATACAGAATTTAAAGACTACACGGTCGTTTTGCGCAAATCAAAAAACACTTATGCTCGGCATTTATTTGATCAAGCCCAAGGGTTATTGGGCATGAACACCCAAGAGCAAGCGCGCGAGGCTCATAAATTACTCGTGCAAATTAAAAAGCTAACGCCAGAATTCAATGGTTTGGAAAAAACTTTGGCGCTCGCCCATGATCGGGGAACCCAACACTACGGGGTCAAAATAAAGTACGAAGCAGGGGCTGTATTGCCTGCTCCGCTACTTAAAGAACTGCAATGGTATCGCCCAGGGAATTTAGATGAATTTTGGAAAGCGTACCATTTTGGACCATGGAATGGCCGTATTGATCAAAGTGTACAACTCAATATTAATGCCCTTTCTTTTGGACCTGATGAGCTCGTCCACGAGACCATTTCACGAGAAAAATCTATCGAAGATGGATGGGAATATGCTACGGATCGCTATGGCAATACCGTACTCGACTCGCTGGGGCAGCCCATAAAAGTGCCTATCATAAAAATTCTGCGCGCCACACTCATGCGCAGTCATCAGCATAAGGAAGCGGTGATGCAGGCCAAAATTTGGACTCAAAATCATGAATTGGGGACTAAAGCCGGTCCTTTTCCCTTAAATGAACTCTTGGTCTTTGATAATTACTATGCCCGATTTGAAGGCGAAAGAGAGGCGCTTTTGCCCGAGGACCTTGAGATGATCAACAACAGGCCTCTACCCTTTCCCACTGATGCCCAAATGACGAGTGATCTTGGCCATCAAATTAAATCAACCTTTACGCGTTGGCTAAAGCGTTTAGAATAGCCTCCGGGCTAATGGCCTGATGGGACGCGTCCCAAACCACGACACCATTCCTTAAAATAATCAGCTGAGGGCTCTGATGGACTATTTGAAGGTCTTGAGCCACTTTATTGGAGCAATCGCGATTTGCGATTAAATCTAGATAATACCAATGGCCGAGTTCGGCCAACTTTTGGGCTTTAGCCTCTAACCCTCTAAGGACCATTGCACTAATAATGCAGCGCGTTGAATGCTTAAAAATCAGAACCGGTTTATCATGACTTTGATTGATTAAATCGGTGATTTGATCTGAACGCATTA
>DDCS01000129.1:2117-9901 GCA_002335345.1 Flavobacteriaceae bacterium UBA2000
AATGTTATTTGAAGTGCAAATTTAATCATTCAATTAAATTACGGTTCTTACGGCTTTGGGTTTTCGATAAAGCGACAAATTACAAAGAGAATACGCCCCAAATTAACCAATGCCCTAAACACACGCCGGGGGCTTTTCCCCTATTACAGACAAAATGACACCCAACCTGGTGTTAAATAATGTCAAAATGGCAAAAATTCGATTTGGCCCAGACTTTGACCACTCCATAGCGAACCCAATAAAATATGGCCCTATGAACTTTAATCAATTCACCATCAAATCGCAAGAGGTTATCCAGCAAGCGCAACAACTGGCCCAAGAATTGGGTCATCAGCAGATTGAGCCGGAGCACCTTTTTGTATCCATGCTCAAACATGACCCCGATGTTACACCCTATTTACTCAAAAAACTCAACGTGAATGTTGGGCTAATAAACGATATCGCTCAAAAACAACTGAATACGTATCCCAAGGTTAGCGCGGGAGACATTGCTGCATCAAGAACCACCGCGCAGGTTTTGAATCAGGCATTAATCTTGGCAAAAAACAAAAAGGACGAGTTTGCCAGTGTCGCCCATTTGCTTTGGGCATTATTGGAAATCAAAGGAACCATCGGACAGGCTCTTAAAGACCAAGGGGTTACGCTAAAAGACTTTAAAGCAGCCATGGACACATTGAATAACGGCAAATCGTTTTCATCGCAAAGCGCTGAAGAGCATTTTAACGCGCTGAATAAGTACGCAAAAAACTTAAATGAGCTCGCCCAAAACGGTACCCTTGATCCCGTCATAGGACGCGACGAAGAAATACGTCGCATTCTTCAAATTCTTTCCCGCAGGACAAAAAATAATCCCATCATGGTTGGCGAGCCAGGAACGGGTAAAACCGCCATTGCTGAAGGAATCGCCCACAGAATAATCTCTGGTGATGTGCCCGAGAATCTTAAAGATAAAACACTTTATGCCCTAGATATGGGCGCCTTAATCGCCGGTGCCAAGTATAAAGGAGAATTTGAAGAGCGACTTAAAGCCGTTATCAAAGAGGTCACCAGCAGCGAGGGAAATATTGTTTTGTTTATTGACGAGATCCATACATTAGTCGGCGCCGGCGGTGGCCAAGGCGCTATGGATGCAGCCAATATTCTAAAACCTGCCTTGGCACGCGGGGAACTCAGAGCGATCGGGGCCACGACTTTGGATGAATACCAAAAGTATTTTGAACAAGACAAGGCCTTAGAGCGCCGTTTTCAAAAAGTAAATGTGCAAGAACCAGACACAGAAAGCGCCATATCTATTTTACGGGGAATAAAAGAGAAATACGAAACGCATCACAAAGTCCGCATTAAGGACGAGGCGATCATTGCAGCCGTAAGTCTTTCTCAGCGCTATATCACCAATAGATTCTTACCCGATAAGGCCATTGATTTAATGGATGAGGCCGCATCAAAACTGCGCATGGAAATAAATTCCAAGCCAGAAGAATTAGATGTGATGGATCGAAAAATCATGCAATTGGAAATTGAGCACGAGGCAATCAAACGAGAAAATGATGCGACGAAACTCAAAGTACTCCATACAGAACTCGCCAACCTAAAAGAAGAACGCAATGCACTGCACGCCCGTTGGCGAAGCGAAAAGGATATTGTTGAACAAATCCAAAGCATCAAAAAAGACATTGAGGAGGCTAAGTCAAAAGCCGAGCGCGCTGAGCGTGAGGGTGATTTTGGTACGGTTGCAGAATTGCGTTATGGGACCATAAAATCCTTGAATGAAACCCTTGAACAGGCTGAATCTAAACTCAGTGAATATCAGGGAGACACTTCTTTAATTAAAGAAGAAGTCACTCAGGAGGACATCGCGGAAGTGGTGGCCAAATGGACCGGCATACCCGTGACTAAAATGATTCAGAGCGACCGTGAGAAACTGCTTCAATTAGAAGCTGAATTGCACAAACGCGTAATAGGGCAACACGAAGCAATCCAAGCAGTCAGTGATGCCATCCGGCGCAGTCGCGCAGGATTACAAGATGCGAAAAAACCCATTGGCTCATTTCTTTTTTTAGGCACCACAGGGGTGGGAAAAACGGAGCTAGCTAAAGCCTTGGCTGAGTATTTATTTGATGACGAAAACGCGATCACACGAATTGATATGAGCGAATACCAAGAACGTCATAGTGTGAGTCGACTCGTGGGAGCGCCTCCGGGATACGTGGGTTATGACGAAGGGGGACAACTCACAGAAGCTGTGCGACGCAAGCCCTACTCTGTCGTCTTGCTGGATGAAATTGAAAAAGCCCACCCAGATACGTTTAACGTCCTTTTGCAAGTTCTTGATGAAGGGCGACTTACAGACAATAAAGGACGACTGGCTGACTTTAAAAATAGCATCATTGTCATGACTTCAAATCTTGGGAGTGGCGTCATTGAGCAGTCTATTGAGGATCTCGGTCATAATCAAACCGCACTCGAGAAAGCCAAATTAGACATTATGGGACTCCTGAAACAAACCGTACGTCCGGAATTTTTAAACCGTATCGACGATATCATCATGTTTGAACCCCTGACCCAAATTGATTTAGCCAGTATCGTGGAACTTCAACTTAAGTCCGTTCAAAAATTACTCAGTGCTCAAGGGATAACCTTAGATGCTACTCCAGAGGCGAAAGCCTGGTTGGCGCAACGTGGGTTTGACCCTCAGTTCGGGGCGCGCCCCGTAAAACGAGTGATTCAACGCGAGGTGCTTAATGCCTTGTCCAAATCGATACTCTCAGGCGAATTGCAGACCGATAGCATTATTTTGATTGATTGTTTTGACAATGCATTGGTGTTTCGCAACGAAAAAGATCTCGTCATTTCTTAAAAGAAGGAGTTTGAAATGATTAGCTTTGAAAAAATTGCGTTTTGAACACACCAGATAAAATTCTAGAAAGTCGCGCCCTCGTGCGCTTTCAAGACTGTGACCCTTTTAATCATCTCAATAATGCGGCCTACTTAAACTACTTAGTTAATGCCCGTGAAGATCAACTCGTAAAACATTACGGCATCAATATTTACGATGTAAAAAGTCTTGGCGGCAAGAGTTGGGTGGTTTCCTCAAACCAAATTGCCTATCTGCGGCCTGCTCACCTGATGGAAGAAGTCGTCATGCAGAGCCAGCTCATAGGATATAGTGACACTGAAACCCATGTAGAACTGCGTATGTTCAATCACAATAAAAGCCATTTAAAGGCGGTCATGTGGGGAAAATATGTCCATATTGACTTAGTACAGCAAAAACGAACCACCCACAGCGAAGAATTAATGGCCCTATTTGAACAAGCACTTCATTCGGTGGATGAAGCAAATTTTGAGCAGCGTGCCGCTTTTTTAAAACAATTTAATTTTGCATGAGGTCAACACGACATACGCTTTCGATACTGCTCATAAGTGCACTTATTTTTGGTTGTCAAAATCACAGTAAAATAGAAACTGACTCATCGGTTAACCCAATTGTAGATTCTGAAACGGCGCTCTCTGGGGTGTATTATCTCATCAGACATGCAGAAAAAGACCGTGCCAATCCAAAAGTAAAGGACCCGGAACTCATTCCTGCTGGACTTGAACGAGCCCAAAAATGGCAGCAGTATTTTGACAGTATCCCTCTCGCGGGCATCTATAGCACCGCCTACAAGAGAACCCTTCAAACCATCATTCCAACGGCAGCCCAGAAGTCCTTAAATCCTATTATCTACGAGCCTTTGGATTTAATTAATGATGACTTTTATACGCGTTCTAGCCAAGGACATTGGCTGATCGTAGGTCATAGCAATACGATTCCTCAATTAACCAATACCTTGATGGGTATGGACACGCTCAATGATATACCGGACTCGTTAAATAGTCGCTTATATCGCGTTGATTACCGATCGAATCCCGCTACTTTGCGCTTATTTCATATAGAATAATGAATGTTCGATAGCAGGAAAGAAGCAATCTTCTTACTTTTGTCGAATCATGGCCTTATCAAAAAATATCAGCATAAAAAATAGAAAAGCGCGCTTCAATTATGAGGTGATTGATCGCTTTACGGCGGGTATTGTCCTTAAAGGCACAGAAATAAAGTCCCTGCGTTCAGGACAAGCCTCAATTGCTGAAAGCTTTTGCGAATTTAGCAACGGCGAGCTTTTTGTCATCAATATGACCATTCAAGAATACAGTCATGCCTCCCATTTCAATCATCAAGCAAAATCGGCGCGTAAATTACTGTTACAACGTCGCGAACTCAACAAACTTGAAAAGGCGGTGAAAAACACTGGCCTGACGATTGTTCCCTTACATTTATACATCAATGATTCGGGACTTGCCAAAATGGAAATCGCCCTTTGTCGTGGTAAAAAACTCTACGACAAAAGAGAAACATTAAAAGATAGAGACAGTCAGCGTGATCTTGGGCGAATAAAGAAAACACACAATACGAGATAGTTAACTATAAAATTAACTCAAATGACGGAACATAACGAACCTCAGCACACAGATAGCGTTAGCGGCCAATCGCTCATCATGACCAAAGACACTTTAGCCTCGCTTGATCGCATGATTTATTGGGCAAAATTCTTGAGTATTTTAGGATTCATTGGCGTGGCCTTTATGCTCATCGGTGCCTTGTCTATAGCCTTTGTCGGGAATAGCATAATGGGGGCTGAAGTGGCTGGATTATCTGTGATTTATTTCGTTTTTGCCGCAATTTATTTTATGCCCATGTATTACCTTTTTAAATTCGCAACACACGCCAGGCAGGGGCTCACCCTTAGAAATCAGCACGAAACAGATCAAGGCTTGATCTACCTGGCCGCTCATTACAAATTTATTGGGATCATGGCTATTGTTTTGTTGTCGCTTTATGTCCTTATCTTTATTGGGGTTTTTGCAGCAGGAATTGGTCTTGCCTCTGGAGCCGGACTTTAATATACCGTATATGAAAAGATTATTATTCAGTATTTTTTGCGCCTTAAGTCTTGGTGTTCACGCGCAGGATACATTTTCCATTATTGCTTTGGACCCTGAGACTGGCGACATTGGTTCTGCTGGAGCGTCTTGTATTAACCTCAACAACAGCAATTGGGATCAGTGGATTACGGACATCATTCCTGGGCGCGGCGGTGTAAACTCACAGGCCTATGTCTGTATTCCCAATGTCAATTTAGAAAATGCGATGGATCGCATGGCTACAGGAGACAGTCCTCAAGAGATTATCGATTGGCTTATGCTCAATGACGCTTGCGGCTCACAAAACTTCAATCCAGAATATCGCCAGTATGGTATTGTTGATTTTGATTTAGCTGGCGAGGCCAGAAGCGCTGGATTTACGGGAAGTCTCACCGATGATTACAAAGAAGACCGTCAGGGTCTGACCTATAGTATCCAAGGGAATATACTGCTGGATCAAAGTGTCATTGATCAAATGGAATTTAATTTTCTAAACACTACCGGAACTCTTGCCGATCGACTTATGGCGGCGCTTCAAGGGGCAAATTTCCCTGGCGCAGATAATCGCTGTTTGAGCAGTGGTACCTCGTCAAGGGCCGCTTATATGGTCGTATATCATGCCGATGACACTCCAGGAGAACCGTATTTACGACTCGTGGTCCCAGCACAAAGTCCAGGGATAGAACCTATTGATTTATTGCAAGGACTTTACGATGACTTTACCACTTTAGGCGCTGAGGATCAAAACATTTTAGACCAGATAAAACTTTGGCCAAACCCCGCTGCCAATCGCATTAATTTAACCCTTCCCGGGCAAGTCATTCTTCAGGATGTAGTGGTGCGTAATGTTCTAGGGCAAAGACAATTAATACAACGTTCAGAAAACAGTTTGGAGGTCGGGGATTTATCTCCTGGATTATATTTAATCAAAGTTTATACCTCAACTGGAGCGCAAGTGTTGCGTTTTGTAAAGTCTTGATAATTAAGGGAGTGTATAAAGGAGTATCCATCGCCCCGTATGGGAGATTTTAGAACATTTATTGTTCCGCCGTTAAACTTTACCCCACTAATCCTCAGATCCCATACGAGCCGAATAGCGACGTAACTCGTTGAGCTCCTCTTCTTTTTTCAGGTCCTCTTCAGAGATTACTTTTAAGAATGAGGGGTGCTGTTCTATCGCGTACTCAAGTCGCTCAACGATTTGATCGACAGTTTCATTGTCATAATCAATCTCCAGGGGCGCCTTGATCTCCATAGACTGAAGTATTCCTCGTTTTTTAATTCGAATTCCTTTTTTATCAAATGATCTTCTAAAGCCATCGATAACAATAGGAACAACCAGCGGTCTGTTTTGTTTAATGATGTGGGCCGTACCGCGACGAATCGGCTTCCAAGGCGTGGTGGTTCCTTGCGGGAAAGTAATTACCCAACCATCTTCTAGGGCACGATTAATATTGTGTAAATCGCTCATTTTAACTTGACGATTAACGTCTTGACCTTGAGCACGCCACGTACGATCGATACTTACAGAACCTGCGTAGGCTAAAATCTTTGGAAGCAAACCGGCTTGCATCGTTTCTCGAGCAGCAACAAAATAGAGATTCAATTTTGGATTCCAGAGATAACCGACATTTTTTATACTGTCTACACGGCCACTAAGACTGGCATTAAAGACGTGAAACATCGCCACAACATCAGCAAAATAGGTCTGATGATTTGAGACAAAAAGCACGTTGGTCTCTGGAAGGTTCTTGATGATTTCACTCCCCTCTATTTGTAGCTGATTAAACCCTTTAAATCGTCTATGGGTGGCGGATCCTAAAATTCTAATGAGCCATTTTTTTAAAAACAATAAATGCCCAAAAGGATTTCTTTTAAATAAGCCCATATCTAGAGGTTAGTTGTTGAAAGCTAACAAATATATAAAATTGCTATGAGATGATTTCACCAAGGGTTTGTCGCATTTCAAAAAGCATCATTGCTGTCGCGCCCCAAACTCTATTTCCTTGAAAATCAAATACTGGCATATTCATTTCGCCCCGTTGTGGGTAATGAATTTGCTCTGTAAAGAATAGAGTGTCATCAAATAATTCAGCAGCAGAAACAAAGATTAATCCTGCGACCTCTTCCTTTTGAGGTACAAATTTTGGCGAATAATTCACGAGCCCCATATACGGTTTAACCCAAAAATCACTTGGGGGAATATAGAGTTCACTCATGGCCTTAAATAACTTAATGGAGTGACGATTAACCCCGATTTCTTCCTCACATTCTCTTAGAGCGGTCTCGGCCATACTGTAATCGTCAGGATCTTTCCTGCCTCCAGGAAAAGCGACTTGCCCAGAATGCGGCCCCGTGGAAACCTGACGGCGGATTAATACAAAATGAGTTTTCCCTTTTTCATCGGGATAAAATAAACACAAGACTCCTGCCCAACGCTGATGATTAACCGCAGGAAGAAGCCCCTTATGCCCAAAATGTCCAGGCAGGGGGATTTTTTCTATTTTTGCTAATGCCGAAGCGAATACTTTAAAATCCATCACTCATGCGTCTTTTGACCTTTTTTTTGTGCTTGACCATCCTCTCGTGCNNGTCACAAGATAGTTTAAAACAGAATGACGACAAAGCGATTATCGAGAAGCAAAATGCAAAGCGTACGCCCCGCTCCACCGGCTCAATACAGCAAGATTATCCTGAAATAAAAAGCGACGAAATTGAACAAAACAGAGAGAAACTTCCAGTGCTTACACAAGATAATGTGGTGGAACTGCTCACTGAATTTGGCAAACAAAATCTACAAAATAAGGTGCGCATAAAAACCC
>DDCS01000129.1:9911-24493 GCA_002335345.1 Flavobacteriaceae bacterium UBA2000
TTTTGGGGAAATAAGCATTGAATTATTTGACGAAACACCGCTCCACCGTGCCAATTTTATTTATCTGATACAACAGGGCTATTTTACAGACACTTTTTTTCATAGAATTGTCCCCAATTTTATTATTCAAGGGGGGAATAGTGACCTGAGATCAACACCAAAGAAACGTAAGTCCATCGGCTCTAACTATCTTTTACCCGCAGAGATTAATTCCAATCGAATACATACTTACGGGACGCTCTCAGGGGCCAAAGAATACAGAGAAAATCCGGATAAACTCTCGGCTCCCTACGAATTTTTTATTTTTTGCGGTCCAGACATCAGTGGGCGTCATTTAAATGGTAATTACACCATTTTTGGGCAAGTTACCCAGGGTATGGATGTCGTAGAAACCATCGCTAATTTGCCTGCCGATGCAGGAGAATGGCCAAAGTCTAATGTCTACATTGAGGTCTCAATCGATGAGTAAGCATCAATTTTACTTATAGAATTTGTATATTTACACAAATTTTACTGATGACCATTACCCAATTAAAATATGTTCTAGCCGTAGCCGAGCATCAAAATTTCACCAAAGCAGCTGAGCATACTTTTGTGACGCAACCTACCTTGAGTATGCAAATTCAAAAGCTCGAAGAAGAGCTAGACATTACGATCTTTGATCGCTCAAAAAAACCAATTGCTTTAACCTCTGTAGGTCAAAAAATTGTCACTCAAGCCAAACTAATTGTTGATGAAGCCACGAGAATGCAGGATGTCGTGGATCAGGAAAAAGGGTTTATCGGCGGACCTTTTAAATTGGGAATCATTCCTACGGTTATGCCTACCCTGTTGCCCATGTTCTTAAAAACCTTTACCAAACGCTTCCCCAAGGTACAGCTGAGTATTGAAGAACTATCAACTCCAGAACTCATTGCCCGTATTGCTGATGGTCACCTAGACGGGGCCATTGCAGCAACCCCTTTGGGAGATGAGCGGCTGAAAGAACGAGCCCTCTATTATGAGCCTTTTGTAGGCTATATTCCCGAGCACCACAGGCTTCATGAAAATAAATCAATTCAAAACAGTGATTTGGATTTGGAAGATATACTATTACTCCAGGACGGCCACTGTTTTAGAGAAGGGGTATTAAATTTATGTCAAGCCAATAAAAGAAGTAAAAAAGAGGGGTTTAAATTGACCAGTGGTAGTTTTGAGACGCTGATTAAATTATCGCACGAAGGCCTTGGAATGACCCTACTCCCTTATTTGCATACTCTAGATTTGGATGAAACGCGCGCGAAGAATATCAGACATTTTGAAGCCCCTGTTCCTGCAAGGGAGATTTCGCTGATTTACCCAAGTAGCGCTTTAAAGATGCATATAATCGAAGCCTTACACGGTGCGATTTCGGGAATTATCCGTGGGGCAATTAAGTTTCAGGAGGTTAAAATTATTAGCCCGGTTTAAGACTTTTTACCCAACTAAACTCTTTAGCCCTCGGGGCCATTTGGAGGCGCTAAGGTTTCATACGCGCCTTTACCGACCAATTAAAAACAAACTCAGAAACGATTTCCCCTTGGGCATCACGGCCTGTAACAAATAGGTCAAATTGTACCCCATCAGTGTTCACGAGACAGTCTTCTACACCACCTTGTGCGGCCAAACCGTCTTGGCATACAAACTCAATTCGGCCTCTCGCCTTCTTAATGAATGTCGCTCTAGTCCCCACTAAAAGCATTGAAATCGAATGGTTTTGTTGGCGCACCGCTTGCATCACCAGCATCCCGCAGGCCAGCTCTGCGGCCATACCCTGCACGGCCCAAAACATAGAACGAAATGGATTTTGATTAATCCACCGGTGCCGTACGCTAACACAGGCCTTGTGCTGATCAATGGCTTTAAGCCGCACCCCACAAATAAATGCCGCAGGGAGTTTTAGAAGCATAAAGCTATTGACTTGAAATGGGGTGACTAATTTCATAAGGACAAGATAGAGAGATTTTGATTAGAACACGAATTTTCGATCTCGATTTAACCACGGTTTTGACTTGCTCTGAGCTTAGGCCCTATCCTGAACGTGACGATTTGTTGGGCGTGGAATTGGCCACAAATTGATCCTAAAGCCAAATCGCCAAATGTTAAAATTATAATAATATAGTACTATGCATTGCAAAATACCATCCATAAGATATATATTTGCCATGTAAAATAGTTAAAATGAATATTGAAAACACAAAGGCACAAATGCGAAAGGGCGTACTGGAGTTTTGCATCTTATCCGTACTTCAGGATCAAGAGGCTTATACTAGTGACCTTTTGCAAACCCTAAAATCGGCCAAAATGCTCGTGGTTGAAGGCACGGTATACCCCCTACTCACACGATTAAAAAATAGTGGACTCCTGCAGTATCGCTGGGAAGAGTCCACAAGTGGCCCACCGAGAAAATACTACGCCATTACCCCAGAGGGACAAGAGTTTCTCAACGAATTAAAAGACACTTGGATCGAATTACAAAATGCTGTTGACGTCCTAACCCAATCAAAAAAATAGTCATGAACAAAACAATAAACATCAATTTAGGCGGCACCTTCTTTCACATCGATGAAAACGCCTACAATCATTTAAGGAGTTATCTTGAGGCCGTGCGCGCTACCTTAAGTCCTGAAGACTCGATTGCCGAGATCATGGACGATATCGAAGCCCGAATCGCAGAACTCTTTAATGAATCGATCAGCAATAAGGATCAGGTCATCACGATCACTCGCGTTAAAGAGGTTATTGAGATCATGGGACAACCTGAGGCCTTTGACCCTGATAATGAGGATCCTCAGCCCAATGCACACACCGCTCAAAGTCAGCACAAAGCCCCAAGACAGCTCTTTCGAGATGAGGAAAACAAATATCTCGGTGGTGTTGCTTCGGGCCTCGGGCATTATCTCGGCCTAGATTGCCTTTGGATCAGATTAATCTGGCTTATGCTGTTTTTTATCTCCAGCGGAACTTTCTTTATGATATACCTCTTGTTTTGGATTTTGGTTCCAGCGGCCAAAACGACTGCAGACAAGTTAAGAATGAAGGGAGAGCCAATCAATATCTCGAATATCGAGAAAAGAGTTAAAGAAGGTTATGAAAAATTTAGCGATAACGTGAAATCGGTCGACTACGATAAATATGGAAACCAGGTAAAACGAGGGTCTAACCGTATTGTGGAAGTCGTTGGTAATTTGTTAAAAGGAACCTTTACCGTATTGGCGAGACTCCTTGGGGTATTGATGCTCATATTTAGTGTGAGCGCATTACTCGGGCTCGCCTTTGGACTCTTTTCTGCCGGATCTCTTGAATTTTGGGGACAAGCAGATTTAATTGAATATTACCAGGCAATTTCTTTGGCTCAAATTCCTTTCTGGGCCCTGCTGACTATCGTGTTTTTGGCCGTAGGATTGCCTTTTATCGTTTTGTTTATCGTAGGGATCAAACTACTGATTCCTAATTTAAAGTCTATAGGCTGGCCCGCAAAAATATCCCTATTTGTGCTTTGGATTGCTTCCATTTTAGCGCTCATATTTTTTGGGGCGAAACATGCAAGTTTCACTTCTGTAAATGGACAATTTCAAAGGGAAATACCCCTACCCATTACTAAAAATGACAGTTTGACCTTAACCATGAATCAAAGTACACTCTCGGCGCGGTCGCTCGAACGAGATGATAATTTTGTCATTAGAATGGATGCCGAAAATAACCCTGTAATTTTAACCAATAATGTGCGTCTCATCGTACGCGCTACACCTAAGGCACAGGGTTTTATAATTGTCGACAGTTATGCGGATGGCGCTTCTTTAGATGAAGCGCAACAAAAAGCCATGCAAATTAATTATGAAATTCAATACACTCAGGGCATTTTAGAACTTGATCCTTATCTCACTACGGCGTTAGAGAATAAATATAGAGATCAACATGTTGAAGTAATCGTTTATCTTCCCACGGGATCAGTTCTTTGGGCCGACTATAACACCAATTCATATCACAGAAACACAAAAGCATATAACGATCTTTTAGATTCTGGCTACGAGGGTCATTACCTAAAAGTAATGGATCGGGAATTAAAATGTTTGGATTGTGCATCCAATGATCATGATGAAGATTCCAAAGACCCCGACGACATCAAAAACATCAATATAGAAATTCAAGGAAACATTAAAACAAAAGTAAATCGCGCTTAATCCATCCAATTATGGTTCATAAAATTATACTCGCAGCGGCATTCATCGCCATTAGTTTCAGTGCTCAGGCACAAAAGCTTAACGAAAAAGAACTCATTGGATCTTGGCATATGGTTATAGATATTGACGCCGCAATAAAGGAATCCCAAAAAGACTTAAATCTATTTGAAAAAATGATCGTAGGATCTGTTTCTGGGTTTGTCGATCAGGTCTTGGAAATGGTTGATATCACAATTGTATTTATGCCAAAGGGAAAAGCCGTTTTGACCGTAGACGGGCCAGAGGTACAGGAAAAAGAAACGACCCAACTTACTTGGCAACATGATCCTTCGGGTGGTATTATAATCGATGATTACGAATCAGATCAGGCCCAAGTAGATTTTGACAGTATATGGCGCCTAGAGGGAGACCGATTACAATCTTATGAGCCCGATGGCACCCTGGAAAAACACGTCTACATGATCCGAAAAGAAAAATAGAGCGCTCTCGAGAAACTCACGATTTTTTTAGTCTGCATCAAGATTATTCCACACTGGCCAAATAGCGCTCTGCATCGAGTGCTGCCATACATCCCGTACCTGCAGCGGTAACGGCCTGACGGTACTCCTTATCTTGAACATCACCACAGGCAAATACTCCAGGCAAATTCGTTTTGGTGGATTTGCCTTTTGTGATTAAATAACCCGTATCGTCCATATCTAATTGACCTTTAAATAAATCGGTGTTTGGTTTATGACCAATAGCGATAAATAAACCCGTAATGGCAATTTCTTCTTTTTCGCCTGTTTCATTATTGACCATGCGCAACCCCTCGACTACCATATCGCCAAGCACCTCATCGACCTCAGTATTGAATCTAACATTTATATTTTTCATGCCAAATACGCGGTGCTGCATCGCTTTAGAAGCACGCATTTCATCGCGGCGCACCAACATGGTCACTGATTTACAGATGTTAGCCAGATAAGTTGCTTCTTCGGCTGCAGTGTCCCCTGCTCCAACTATGGCCACATCCTGGCCTCGGTAGAAAAACCCATCACAAACGGCACAAGCCGAAACACCACCACCACGTAATTTTTGTTCACTGGGCAACCCTAAGTACTTCGCGGTGGCCCCGGTAGAAATAATTACTGTGTCCGCAGTTAGGTGAGTCGTATTGTCTACGACCACCTTATGCACGCCACCAACTTCACTGCTGAATTCCACATGAGTGACCATACCGATTCTGACCTGAGTTCCGAAACGCTCTGCTTGTTGTTGTAACTGAACCATCATGGTCGGTCCATCCACACCCTCAGGATAACCCGGGAAATTATCGACCTCTGTTGTTGTAGTCAACTGCCCCCCTGGCTCAAGTCCGGTATAAAGTACCGGATTTAAATCGGCGCGTGCGGCGTATATGGCCGCAGTATACCCTGCAGGTCCTGATCCTATAATCAAACATTTGATGTGTTCTACTGTGCTGGACATGACGTCTGAAGTTTTAAAATTGAGATACGAAAATAAGGACTTTTCCCAGCACCCACCGAGAAAAGTTATTAAGATTAGCCCGCGAGATTGTTTATTAATCCCCAGGAGTGTTACTCTTGATCTTTAGATGATCATCTAAAGATCAAATAAAGCGCCGTAGCGATTAACACAACACAAACCAAGGCAAAAAGTCCGATCATCCATACGCCATTGGTCCAATCAACTAGAGGTAAAAAAAGTGGGTTCATATATCTAAAATAGAGTTAATGTTCGACGAATAATGGAGCCCATTGCTGCATACTTTGAACCGTCTCTGGTGAGAATTCGGGGGATAAATAGGGAATATTTAAACCTAGACCGCGAACCACCAGCAATACCCCCAGGACAAAAATCATTACGGGAAGATATCCATATAACTTTTGAACAGTCCTTTTAGGAATCCATTGGGCGGCATAAACGGTAATCGAAATTAAAGGAATAGTCCCCAAACCAAAAAATAGCATAAAGCCAATAGAATCTAAAAAGTTCGTTTGCACTAAAGACCCGATTAATGCCATATAAACCAGTCCGCAAGGCAATAAACCATTGAGCATCCCAATGCCTAAATAGGCATCCCAGCTTTTACGCGAGAAGAGCTCTTGAAAAAATGGTCTTAGGGCACGCCAGGCGGGACTTAAAATACCATTGAACTGGGTCAAATAAGGCGCCCATCTTGGAATAACAACCACAAAAATCAAAGCAATACCCATGGCAATAGAAAAATATTGCAAGACCCCCATAAGGGCGAGACCCTGGCCCAAAATACCCAACAATAAGCCCAGAACTGCGTAAGTGAAAAGACGACCTAAATGATAGAGGATCAAACGCGTCTAAGCAAATTACAAATAGACCAACCATTGTCCCAAATTGCGGATTTCTACAAGTGGATTGATTATCGGACCATCGACATTGCCATGGGTTATGAAAACTTTAAAAAGTTTTACCTAAATCACCAATGGGCTTTTACAGAACAAACAAAAAAAATAATTTTGCATATCGGCACTGAAATCATAAAGAAATTTTCAAAAAACAACCCAGATCCCGGACTGATGAAAACACGGCTAGAAATACTTTTTAAAGCCACAAATACTCATTCTTCCCCATATCAATAATTTGTAAAACAATAGACTATGCCAAGCTCATTCAATGACTTAATCAATTCAAACCCTTTGGTTTTGGTCGATTTTCACGCCACCTGGTGTGGGCCTTGTAAAATGCTTGCCCCCATATTGATTCAAGCAAAAGAAGTCCTTCAAGACGCCGTTAAGATCATTAAAATTGATGTTGATAAAAATCCTGCAATGGCTGCAAAATATGAAGTACGCGGGGTTCCGACTATGATTTTATTTAAAAATGGGCAACCCGTATGGCGCCAATCTGGGGTTCTTCAGGCCCAAGCTATTGTCCATACCGTTCAATCACACGTCTAAAATTACTGAGATTGCCATGTCAAACTCAACAATAAATTGCGCCCCTGGCCACTATATCGATACAGTGGCTGCGCCTCTTGATTGAGTAGGTTGGTCACACTCAATTGCGCATTGAGCGCGGGACTTAGTCTCACACCATACACCACATCAACCCAATGATAGGGATTTAAACTGATGTTTTGGTTGGTAAAACTACTCGAGTCAAAAAACTGATCACGGCGCGCGTCCGCCCAGGTCCAACGCAAACTGAGTTTTTCCGAATCACTGAGGGTAAAATCGCCGTGAAGGTTGACTTTGTGGGCGGGTATGCGCAGCAGTTCAAAATCATGAGCGTTGACCCAGGTATAAAAAAGGTGCCAATTGATCCAGGAAGCGGCTTGAAACTCAGTCTCAATTTCTATACCCGATCGGCGTTGATCTTGAAGGTTATTGGCGTATTGATAAACAAAAAGCTCAGGATCCAACAAGGCAAATATTACCGCCTGCTCCTCATAACGCTGAAACCATCTAATCGCCCACTTTAACCGGTTTTTCTGCCATACCATTCCGAGCTCAGTGCTTTTGTTAAATTCAGGTTTCAAATCTTGATTGCCATAAATGGGGTCGTATAACTGATATAAAGAAGGGGCGATAAATGCGGTTCCATAGCGGCCATAAAGGCTAAAATCTCCCCATAGATTCGCAAAAGAATAGCGCGGACTAATTTGATAAACACCTTGATTGCCATAACGCATATGGTGATGCCAACGCCCACCGAAATCTATAGAAATTGACGCTAGGGGTTTGTAACTCAGATTTACATAAGAATCGATAAAATAAGTTCTTGTATCGCCATGAGACAGGACGGTGCTCAACCGATTTGAAGCGCCATTGGATTGCGCCAAGTCCATAGACGACCAGCCCCCTTGAGTCCCTAAAACCGATTCGAATTGGTTGTTCCAGCGCGTGGCAATAAATTGATCTGCGTTATAGTTTAGCGCGCGGTATGCCGCAGGATAATCGCTATTTATGTCTCTATGGGTGTGGGACCATTGGTCGTGAAACTCATATCTGGAATCCTTCCCTACAAAATAAAAACTACCCCCAGTACGCCATTGCTTGGTCGCACTCTGAAAAAGGGCATCTTGATAATTAAAGTTGTCAAAATCCTGTCTTAACTGGTCATAAGCAAAAAATTGTTGCATCGACCATCGCTTCTTTGACCGATACTTTATTTGAACCCGCGTATTGAATTGGCTGAATTGATCCGGGTCAAAGGCACGCTCATTTTCAGATGCTGCGATAGCAGACAGTCCATCGGTAAAACGGCCACTGGCCTGTGCTTGTATCACCCATGGTCCTTGACCCATGGCGAAGCGAGCCGAATGGCCTTGTTGTATGCCGCTGAGTGGGCTCTGATTCACTGATCGATTACTGCCCAAGGATTGTTCCAGAACCAAACTTGGCTTCTGTGCATTGTACTGCTTGGTTTTGATATAAATGACGGCGGTGGCTGCTCCTGAACCATAAAGAACACTTGAGGGCCCTCTTACGATTGAAATGGATTCAATCTGATCCACGGGTAAGAGTCTCAGGTCAAAATCTGTAGCAATGCCCGACGCATCACTGACCACTGCCCCATCAACTATGATTAGGACTTGACGATTATTTCCGCCGCGCACATAATAGCCCAGGTTTTGACCGGAGTGCCCGGTAGCCCCACTTATTTCTATACCCCCTATTTGATTCAGCATAGCTGCTACTGACTGACCCGAAAAGGTGCTAATTAACTCCTGCTCCATCAAAATAGTATTGGCTTGTTCCTGAGAAATAGCCGCGAGTCTTTTTGTGCTTATCAGCACTTGATCGAGCAGGGTTTGCTCAGCCAACGTGTCCTTTGACCGCGCCAGAGCATCTAGAGTATCTAGAGTATCTATTGAAGACGATAAAACATTTGTATTTTGGGCCAAAACCCCCGGGATAAACCCCAATAAAAGCGCCAATAGGCAATAACGAATAGACATGATCAAATAATTGATCGGAACAATAAGGACGTATGCGTCACAGTGTAAACACCAGATACCTACCCCCAAACTTTTATCCCGAAAGTTGGACGTTGATTGCTCATGGCAGGTCTCCTGACTTACTCGTTGCACCGCCCTTCCCATGCTATGCACAGTGGTTGAAGAAATGGTGACCTTATTGCTAAGGCAGTTTACAGTTGCGGGAACAGCTCTGGATTTCCACCAGATTCCCTTTTAATTTTTTCATTAAAGAAAAAAACCAAAAGCGGGGTAAAATTACGGCAAATCCATTCATTGACCCCATTATTTGATTTATTTTTGAGCATGCATTGGCGATATTTTATAGTTATTATTTTGGGACTTCAAACGTTTTTGGGCTGCAAGGACCCTAAAACAACCTCAAATTTAGCTCATGGGTGCTTAAATGCTCAGCGAGTCACTTACGCTAAAGGGTTTTGTCTTACGCAGCAGAATGGTTATACGCTCCTTAAAATACTGGATCCAAACAGCGGTCAAATGAAACAGCAAATAGCGCTAGTTCCTGAAGGGGCTCGTTATCCTGAAGGTTTTTCTTCTGATCAGCTCATTAAGGTGCCGATAACCTCTATCGTTGCCACCTCCACGACCCACATCCCTCCGCTTGAATTACTCGATAGAGCCACAGCACTCAGTGGTTTTCCGAATCTGGATTATATTTCCTCTTCGCTCACTAGAGCCCGAATTGACTCAGGAATGGTTCAAGAGCTTGGGCAAAATGAAGCCTTAAATATCGAAGTTTTAGTGAGCCTAAAACCGGATGTGCTTATGACATTCAGTATTGACGAAACTCAAAAGGGACTAGAAAAAGTAAAACAAGCGGGGATTCCTTTAATCTACAACGGTGATTGGACTGAACAACATCCACTGGGTAAAGCAGAGTGGATTAAAGTTTTTGGCGCTCTTTTTGACATAGAGGCCCAAGCGGACTCGATTTTTCGAACCATTGAAAAAGAATACCTAAATCTTAAATCTTTAGCAAAACAATCCCAAACGCAACCCACGGTCATTAGTGGAGCGCTGTATAAAGATATTTGGTATGCCCCAAAAGGCGATAGCTGGGCGGCAAAATTTATTGAGGACGCCCATGGTCTTTATCTTTGGAAGGATACCGCAGGAACAGGGAGTCTGCAGTGGAACATAGAAGAAATACTTCAATATACCCATAAGGCCCAAATTTGGATTGGCCCAGGACAATTTACGCGTTATGACCAAATGGCCCAAAGTAGCCCTACCTACACACAATTTAAACCGTTTCAAGACAAAAAGGTCTATACCTTCAGCAGCACTAAAGGGCCCACTGGTGGACTGCTCTATTATGAGCTGGCCTCAATGCGCCCGGATTGGGTTTTGAGTGATTTGATCCATATATTACACCCCGGATTACTCGCTCCAGACTATGAACCTAAATTTTTTACACCTTTAGCCCCATGAGCCGGAAAGAAATAAAAGGTCTCTTCCTTTGGCCCATTTTGCTCTTGGCCCTATCTGTAGTGCTCAATCTGAGTTTGGGCTCTGTTTATATTCCCACAGATTATATTTTCACGGCCTTTTTTACTGAGACCAATATTAATGAGACTTGGCATTATATTCTGACAGATTATCGCTTACCAAAGGCCATTACCGCAATATTAGTCGGTGGCGGTTTATCGGTCTCGGGCCTCCTAATGCAAACCTTATTTCGCAACCCCTTAGCCGGTCCTTTTGTCTTGGGAATCAGTAGTGGTGCGAGTTTAGGGGTGGCCTTTTTAGTGCTTGGTTCAGGGCTCTTTACAGGCCTGGGCGTGAGTGCGCTATCGGGGCCTTGGGCCATGGTCATCGCTTCTGCATCAGGAAGTTTTTTAGTGCTTTTGGCCGTAATTAGCGCTGCGTCTAAAATAAAAGACGCCATGGCTTTACTGATCATCGGACTCATGTTTGGCAGTCTGACCGGCGCGATTGTAAGTGTTCTCAGTTATTTTAGTCGCGCAGAGGCACTACAACAATTTGTATTTTGGTCTTTTGGAGGCCTGGGCCATTTATCTTGGACTGGGGTCATTATCTTATTCATTAGTGTAATCATAGGACTTGTGGTCGCCGTGGCTTCATTAAAATCAATGAACGCACTGCTGCTTGGGCCACAATATGCCCAAAGTCTGGGCGTTTCGATTAAGAAGAGTACATTTTTGATGGTTCTTGCCACGAGTGTTTTAGCAGGAAGTATTACTGCATTTGCTGGTCCTATTGCCTTTATTGGTCTGGCCGTACCGCATTTGGTACGTCAAATTATTGGTTCCCCCGATCATAAAATTATGGTCCCATCGAGTTTTCTTTGGGGCAGTATCATTATGCTTTTGTGTGATACAGTAGCGCAAATACCCTTCAGCAGTATGACCCTCCCTATAAATGCCATTACTTCTATTTTAGGAGCTCCGGTGGTTATTTGGATATTGCTGCGACGAAAAAACCTATTATTTTAAAAATATAGACTTCGACTCAAAACGTGTTAACGGCCAGCAACATATCAATTGGTTATAATATAAAATCTAAGAAGCCTTTAATATTGGCCGAAGAGGTTAATTTTACCTTAGTCCCAGGACAACTTACCGCAATAGTTGGTCCCAATGGTTCTGGAAAATCTACCTTACTCAATACACTTTCAGGTCAATTGGCCCCTCTAGAAGGAACGATCCTAATCGACAATCAACCCATTGCTCATATTTCACATTTTATTCAGTCAAAATATCTTGCTCTTGTCCTGACCAAAAAAGAGTTTTCCCAACATCTGAGTGTCTTAGAATTCGTGAGACTTGGACGAATTCCTTATACTAATTGGTTGGGAAGTCTTGGACCTGAGGATCACCAAGTCGTTGCGCAAGCCATTGAATCCACCCACCTCACAGACCTGCTCAATAAAAAATGTGGCACGTTAAGTGATGGACAAATGCAACGGGTCGCCATTGCCCGAGCTTTAGCACAAGACACGCCCCTCATTTTATTAGACGAGCCCACGACTCATTTGGACCTGGTCCATAAGGCGCAGACGTTACGTCTTTTAAAAAATTTGGCGCAGCAGCACAACAAAGCCGTAGCCTTCTCCACCCATGATATTGAATTGGCCCTAGACCTAGCCGATCAAATGATTTGCGTATCTGAACGAACAATAACAACGGGCAGCCCAAATAATTTAATCGATGCCGGGGTAATTAACGCTATTTTTCAAAGCGATCTGGTGCGTTTTGACCGGGAAACAAAGCGATTTTCCATCACAGATTAATTATCTTTACTGCTACACCATTAATTTCTAATTGTACCCCATGAACGATATATTGTTGTTATTTCTTTTTTCATTAGTTGGCGTGGCTGGCTTTTTTTTAGGGGGCTACTTTTCGAATTTGAAAAGAAAGTCAGATCATATTGCCCTGAGCACAAAACTTGAGCAGTTACAAGATCAGAATCAGCACCTAACCCAAGAACTAGAGCAAAATCGCAATGAGCGGGGCCTATTGAAAGAAGACTTGATCCGCGCGGAATCTACTGTCGACCAATTGACTCAAAAATTAGCCGATCAAAAAAGGGATTTAGAGGAGATTCAAAAAAAGTTTAGCAGTGAATTTGAAAACCTTGCCCAAAAAATTCTCGAGACTAAAAGCGAAAAATTCACCAAACAAAACAAGGAGAATCTTGATCATCTGCTCAAGCCACTGCAAGAAAAAATTGAAAAGTTTGAAAAAAGAGTTGAAGCAACTCATAAAGACAATATAGATTATCACGCCGCTCTGCGCCAGCAAATTATTGGACTTACTGAGCTCAATGAACAAATGAGTCGCGAAGCAACCAATTTAACCAAGGCCTTAAAAGGGGACAGTAAATTTCAAGGTAATTGGGGGGAACTTGTTCTAGAGCGCGTGCTTGAAAAGAGTGGGCTTGAGCGCGATCGTGAATTCTTTGTACAGCAGAGTTTTACTAATGACCAAGGCCAGCGCCTTCTTCCTGATGTGGTTTTACACCTTCCGGAAGGAAAACGAATGATCATTGACTCCAAGGTTTCGCTTACCAGTTATGAACGCTACATCAATTGTGAAGATGAGGATGAACGCCTAAAATACCTTAAAGAGCACGTAAATTCACTCAAGAAGCATGTCGAACAACTCAGTGCCAAAAATTACTTTGAGTTATACGACATCGAAAGCCCAGATTTTGTACTTCTTTTTGTACCGATTGAACCTGCTTTTGCCTTGGCACTAAATTACGATAACAGTTTGTATACTAGCGCCTTTGAAAAGAATATCGTCATAGTCACACCGACGACACTCTTGGCCACATTACGCACGATTGACAGCATGTGGACTAACGAAAAACAGCAACAAAATGCGATAGAAATTGCCACACAGGCCGGGCGACTTTACGACGCCTTTCATCGCCTGAGTGAAGATTTGCTCAAGATAGGTGATCAGATGGATCGCGCCAAAGGTTCTTATTCAGAGGCCATGAGGCGTCTCACAGACGGTCCTGGTAATTTAGTAAGCCGCGTAGAAAAACTAAAAAAACTAGGCGCGAAGGCGACAAAACAACAAAACGAAAAACTGTTGCGACGGGCCCAGGATGCTGATTCGGAGGAATCCTAAATTCCTTAACGCATCTAGACCTGGTGCATCAAGTTCGTTTATCGCTTAACGACCTTAAAGGTGGTTTGCGCCTTTTGACTGGTCGCTTTAACTAAATAAACGCCAGACACTAAAGCCGATAAATCAACTTCAGCGTATTGATCGCGAACCATAACACGCATTTGTGGCACACCGAGAAGGTTGTAAATCACGAGCTCATCAATCTGCATTAACGACTGAATACGCAGGCGATTTGTTGATTGACTCAGAGTGAATAATAAGTTTCTCGCGAATTTATCGTCAACCGATAAAGCCTCTTCAACCGTAATCGTCCCAAACATAGAAGAACTGTGTGGGGTACATTCATAATCATTAACCCCAACCTCTGTAAAAGTATAGGACCACGTCGATCCCTGACCTTGAATTAATCCACTGTTGAAACTCTCTTGTGCCGAGGCAGTACTGGCTACATTGTGCTGAAGATTATCGACCCAAGTCCATTCAACGGTGTCTCCTGGCTCAAGGGTCAACGAGGCAGCAGCACCATTTATATTTAAACCCCAATCTAAATTGTAGGTCGTCTGAGCGGATAGGCTTGCAGATAAATTAAGAATTAGGGCCAGCGCTAATATTTGTAAAGATTTTTTCATGTTTATGTTCTTTGTAGGTATAACAAGCAAGGTCGTCAAAACCCTACTTTAATGAGTATAATTTAATTATTTATTCAAATACATTTTTCTGCGGGCATAGAGCTCATAGAATTCGTCGTCTTTTAAACTATCGATAAACAAGATACTCTCACCAGTACTTTTCATT
>DDCS01000166.1 GCA_002335345.1 Flavobacteriaceae bacterium UBA2000
GAAGCAGTCCGCCGATTTGCATTTCAGCGACATCTGCAACTTTTTCATGTCAATGGGATCACCTTTGATTTCCTTTTTGAGATTGCTAAAACCTTACATGAGAGCCAATCTCTTATGCTGGTGGGGGCAGGAGATAAAGGTACTGACCCGCTAATTTTCAGGGCCAATGGAAAGCCCTATCGTGGCTTTCTGCATGGCCGGGTAGATGACCAGCGCTTCCAATTGTTTTTGCTCTTAAGCGCAATGGAATTGAAAAAACCATCCCTGGGGACTTCGTCATGACCCAGAAGATTTTCAGTGGCGGTGAAACTTTTGGAAAAGGGGTGCGTAACGCGAACATATCCGATGACCAATTGGTGCAAATGCTTGCGGATTATCGCCGCCGCGTAGTGGGAGGCTATCGTGCACTATTGCCAGATGATATTGACAGTATTCCTCATGGACCCAGTTGGGTATCAACAAAACTTGATGGCGAATTATGGTTTTTGGTTAAGCGAGAAGGATGGCTTGCCCTGATTAATCCTAAAGGCAGGGTGATCCATGGCGATCTGCCTGTGATCACCGCGGCGAACGATTTGCCCGAAGGGGTGATTTTAGCGGGTGAATTAACCATTGATATGGGTGAAAAACGGGCCCGAATTGGTGATCTGTTAGCCGCATTGTCTCAAGGGGATGAGGTCGCCGCTGCCTCTATCATTTTCTGCGGGTTCGACATTGTTGAACTTAATAATGCCCCTGTTGCTCAACCTTATGCGGAACGATACCAGCAGTTGCAGACGTTGCTTCCTGAAACAGGACCGCTACGTTATGTGGCCAGCCAAGTGCTTAACACCCCGCAAGACATCAATGCTGAGTTTCAGTCCACGGTCTTGGACGGGAAAGCGGAAGGGTTGGTGGTGCGGCACGAAAATGGCCTGATTTATAAAATCAAACCTCAAATTCATTTGGACGCGGCCATCATTGGGTATTCCGTTAAAACGGATCAGCCGCATTTGATCCGTTCAATGCTGCTGGGAATTATGGATAAAAATCAGCAATGGATCATCTTAGGTCCAATTGGCAATATCGGTGATGACCAGCAACGCAAATCACTCTTCGATCAACTCGATGCTGATAAAGCCGACAGCAATATCCGATACGCCAATAGTTCAGGCAGCCTCTATAATTTTGTCATTCCCAAAATTGTTGTTGAGGTGGCGGTTACAGATCTGCAAGGCGAGTTGACCGATGGAACGATACCGTCAACGGCGCAAGCCAGTTTCGGGGATCAAGGTTGGCGCCGGAATGGGCAAGGCTATTGCCCGAAAATGCTGCATCCCGTGATGAAGCGTATTCGTTCCGATAAAACCGTCTCCTATGATGATATTCGGGTGGAGCAAGTCACTCCATATTTGGGCACGGTGCGTCATTCGGAAAACAATCAAGACCTGAAGGAAAGCACACTCATCCGACGTCAGGTTTGGACCAAAGAAACTAAAGGGCAAATGGCGGTTCGAAAGTTAACAGTCTGGAAAACCAATAAAGAAACCATTGATCCAAGATATCCAGCCTTTGTCGTGAATTGGACGGATTATTCTCCTGGGCGTGCCAAACCATTGGATCGGGATGTGCGCCCCTTGGCTGATGAAGCCTCTGCCTTGTCAATGGCAGATCAACTTATCGAGCAAAACATTAAAAAAGGCTGGCAACCTACTGAATAAAATATTTAACCCGTACGGATAAAAGGTGTGTGATGACCGATCGACTTCAACCCCTTCGTGGAGAAGGGGCAAAACTTTGGAAGATGATGGCAGATGCTGATGGCATTGAAACCTTGGAGCAAGGCATGGAACTTGCCAAAGCGTTCGATGCGCCCATCGAAAATTTATTGGATGGTGTTGATGTCAACGCGGGCCTATTAGTTCGAACCTCGCGTTTCAAAGGCACTTTAGCCCGTCAACCTATTTTGGATTTGATTTTACTGCATCAATTGTCTTTAGCCCCATCAGGAAGCCGTGAAGCCACTCTTCGTGAAGCGGTAAGACATTTGGAGTTGAAAACGCCAATGATTCCTCACATGAGCGGCTTTACAGGGCTTGAAACCCTCAAATTATCCTTGATGCCGTCGCTGGATGCGGCCAGTTTGAAAGGACTGGGGGCAATGCCGAACTTGCGTAAGTTTGAAGTGCAAGCAGAAAAAGAAGGTGATCAACAAGGCCGTTTGTTAGCGCTTGATGGATTGGAAGCGCCAGCCTTGGTTAAAGCCAACCTTAAAAATATCGGTTTGACTAATATTGATGCGCTATCTCAAAGCTCTCAACTGGAAGAGATTGACCTTTCAAAGAATGCCAAGTTGCAGTCGATCAATGGCCTTCGTTCCTCGCATGCCACCTTAAAAAACATCAATCTGGAATATTGTGGCGATCTTGGAGATATAAACGCGCTAGCAAACGCTACTGAACTGACCCAGATTAATTTAACGCATTGCGCCTCAATCAAACAAGTACAGGCCTTAAGCGCGTCGACCAAAATCAAGCATTTTTATATTGAAGGTTGCTCTGTGCTCACCAGTCTTGAAGGCATCACTGCACCGGTGATCACCCCAGGATCCCATTACTGGGTTTATAGCCTAAAAGGATGTAAAAATCTGAAAAACCTAAAAGGTCTTCCAAGTTTGGGAGAAGGCTATAAATATCTTGAATTGGAAGATATGCCCGCGCTGGACAGCCTCGAAGGGTTGCAACCATCGCCATTCATTAAAACCCTGCGAATGAGGAATATTGGCGTTCGGGATATTGCTCAATTGACTTCTCTTGATGCGTTGCAAGATATTTCTTTAGAAAAAATTAAAAATTTGTCTTCTGTGGCTGTACTAGGTGAATTGTCACAAGTGCAATCAATTTCGCTTTCAGAAGGGGTATCGCTTACAGAATTGCCTAAACATTGGCCACAATCCCTCAAAAAAATATCCATGCATGATTTTAGTGAAATTTTAAACCTAGGTGATTTTCCGACAGGCCTCAATCATCTTGAGATTAGAAATTGCCCTAAGATCACAAGTGTGGCGGGTATTCCATCGGATTGCCACTTATCGGAACTGGTGATCGATCAACATATGATGGATTTGTCTGCCATTGCTGGTATTGTGGTTGATCGCGTGACGGTCCATAACAGCACTGCCCCAAAGAACAGTAATTGGTGGAGTCAAATATTTGCCGATTTCAAAAGGCTAAATTTGAATTTAGACTTCTATCGTTTGGATGATCCAACTTTTTTGACTGAGTTGCCACAACTGGTCAGTCTTTCACCGCCATGGAAACTTTGTGAAGAGTACAGCCTTAAAGACAATGAGCGAAAAACACCCGCTGAAGTAAAGACATTTCAGCGCGCGATTTGTAAAGCCCTTCAGATAGAAACACCATATTTTTTGAAAGCACGACGAGTGGTTCGGACTAAAGACTCAGGTGAAGGGTTGCATCTTGCTGATCTCAAGGCTGATTTGTTGAGCGGTGAACCCGATAAAGTTTTGGCTGCTCTTGATCGTGTTAAAAATGAAGGGTCACCAGCCCTCTTTGATGACATTATCAATGGCGTGGATGCCGATGATCTCTATGATGGTGATAGCAAAGCCATTGGTGATTTTTTCAAGAAAGTTAAAGCTGGTGAACGACCCTTGGCACGATGGGCGGTGACCACTCTATTATCAATCGCGCCAGATGAAGCAGTGCAATCTTGTGCGATACGTGGTGCAATCCAGAAAATGGTGTTGTCTGCTCCACAGACTTTCACTTGGCAAAGAAAGGGGGATGCCCCCATCGACGGTTTGCCGTTGCCATCGTTAAAGCGTTTTAATAAACTTGATGACCTGACCATCGTTGGATTTGCAATCACTGACCTGTCGTGCATCATGGGTAATGCGAGTGTTAGATCAATAAGCTTGAAAGAACTGCCCCATCTTGCAAGCCTGAATGGGCTATCGGATTTGCCAAATGTGCAACAACTCAAGTTCAATCAATGCCCCGCACTTTGTTCATTAGAAGGCGTATCGGAGATCCCAAGCCTTACTGAGATGCATGTTGAAAACTGTGAATTAATAACAGATTTTACCTTCCTCCGGCATTTGCCCCTTTTGACGAAATTCAACCGCCACTGGGATTCTGGTGGCATTAATCTTTCAAAATGTGGTGTTTTTACCAATATTGAGTTTTTGTCAGGCTTAAAATCAGCCCCTGCGATTGATCTCAATCTTCAAGGATCTGTCAATTTAAGCGTTTTTAATCAGTTGAAGGCCACTAAAATACTGAACTTTCACGTCGACACGTTCAAATTGGATTTATCACCCTTGCGGCATGTGGAAGAATTGCAACTCTATCAGATCTATGATCTCGATGGTGACATGCAACGTGATCTGAACGATGAGATTCTTAATGATGCTGGACGTTGGAGTCATGACTGGTCATATGAATTGCCCAATCTGAGGTCGTTGAAAATTGATACAGGCGTGCATGACTTTTCATTCCTGAATGCCCAATCCTTAGATGATATTTTCATGTATGGGGCTAATTTTGTCTCCTTTAAGGGGGTTGGCCATGCCCGGAAAATAGAGGTTTCGGTTGGTAGTTATCATTCGTTAGAAGGACTTGAGGATAGCCCCATCGAATATTTCAGCATTTATTATAACCGGGAAGAAGGCCATAAACCTGATCTTTCGTTGATGCCAAAGATACCAAATCTGAAAGTGCTTAGAATTGGATCAATGTTGACTTCCGGCCATCAAGAACAACTAACGGGATGCGACCAGATAGAACGCCTTGAGGCTGGATCTTATAAAGGTAGTCTTGGCTTCCTCAAAGGATGGGAAAGTTTAACCGAATTGGATTTGCGTAATTCTGGAATGCTTGAAGATATCGAAGCGGTTGAGTCATTACCCAATCTGAAACGCATTCGATTGAGAGGTTCTGAAATGAAACGTGATACATGGCCCAAGTCGCTGCAAGATGTGTTGGATTATATGGGCACTTAATGACGAGTAATGAGCGACAAGAAAAGGGCATTGTTATTCCCTTTTCTTAAAATTTGGTCACCGATTATTTGGTGCGGTAGACTTGACCGTTGCGAATTTCAATGCCGAAATTCTTATGGCAATTGCGACAAGTCACAATCGTGGTACCATTGCTGGTATTGGGTTTGTACGTGCCTGTGCTTCCGCATTTAGGGCAAGCGACGGGAACGGGTCCTGGAATTTCGGCCATGATCTTCTCCTTGAGATGATTATTATATTAGACTTCCATTATTAATTATAGTGCGCAAGCAATAGATCAAGTTTTTGTAATAAATTGGTCATGTTGAGGGGAGAGTTATAATCCGGCCATATTTAAGATGTTCGGTTGATGACAATTGATCGGTCAACACCCACATCACGGGGCATCTTGGGCGGATTGTGGGCGCGCTCGCCATGCCATCAGTTAAATAAATGCAAGCATCAAACCGGCCGTTGCGCATATTTTTGAGCCATTCAAAGGCAGGGTCAAACGACGTTCCCCCACCGCCTTGAACATTGTCCAGCGGTTTGCCTTTATAAGGATAGGTGCGTTGCACGCTTGCGTCACATTCTATAATATGCACATCCGCACCACTGCGCCAAATGCCATGAATTTCAGCCGAAAATAATTGAAATTGATCCATCGCAATTGACCCGGAGGTATCGATCACCACCGCGACCCGCTTTTCCCGTTTGACGCGTGTTCCTGGGAAGGTGTTGAACCGCTTGGACATGCGGCGATTGGTTGGCACAAGACTGGTGCGATAGCCACTATTGGCAAACAATCGTAATGTGCGCCGCCAATCGACTTTGGGCTTTCGATTTTGTTCAATCGATTGCAATTCGGTTTGAATATCCAAGGGGATAGACCCCCATTGGCTGACCGGCATTCGATTGCGCGCACGAATAATGTGGCGCTCAATATCGACTTCTAGAGCATCAATTAAGGTTTGGCTCATTGGCTCACCATTAGCCCCTTCATCACCACCACATGCTGCCCAGAGGCTATGATCGCCATGTGAAGTCTGATCGATCATTCGCTTTAAGGCTTCCATACTTTGAGGGGCGTTCTCGGCTTCACCGCTATCAATGCTTCCCCCACCATCGCCATCATTCCCAGATTGAGCATTATTCTGTTTGAGGGCAGCTTTTTTTAATTTGAACAGTTTATCATAATACCATTCGACGGTTTGATCAGGCCGAAGATCATAATCAGGAAATGTTTTCAGCGTTACGCCTGTTTCTGGTAAGGGCCAAGGCGCGATCAGTTGATTGACCACCAAATCCGCGGCGATATTGAACAATTTAAGATCAGCATTCTTCTTTGGCTTGCGGTAAAGGTGCCTGAAAATAATATGCAAGGCTTCATGTTTGATCACCGCTACCCGTTCTTTGGTGTTGAGTTCTTTGATGAAGAAGAGAGGGTTGACGATCAATTCAGGCCCCCTAGACGTCAAAGCAACAGCCGCGGTGGGGACATCTTCGGAAACACGCCGCACCAACCCCCCTAAAAGATGGCCGTAGAAAGGTTCTTTTAACAGTAAGGTAACAATGGTGCGCCCTAGTTCATGGGTTGCCTTGGCCACATCTTTGGCCTTCGCTTTTGCGTCCTTGGTGTCGAGAAGTGGTGCCACGATTAGAGACCTTCAATCACCAGTTTCGCGAGTTTGGGATCGCGCAGCATATTGGCAATTTCTTCGCTGATGGTGATGAGGTCTCGATGAAGCGAGAACCGCAAATCATTAGGCAGGTCATCCAGCAGTAAAAAGGCCACTAAATTCTTGGCGTGATGGCTTTCGGCTTTATATTTTTCCGCCGATAGATGCAAATAAAGGCGCGTGCAAATGGTGGATAAGCGATCCACTCTTTTAGCATCACCTTCCCCTTTTGAAAGGTCACTGATTTGCTTTGCAATCGGTTTGAAATCTTTTGCGTCCAGAATATCGGATGGTTCAATCAATTGCGTGACGCCGTCATTCACAAAAGCCAAGAAGGTAGTCGCGGTGATATCATCAAGCGCACTTCGCGCCAGCACATTAACCAATTCCAATTCGCTTTTCAGATCGTCTATATTGGCGATCTGATCAAAAAATTGCGTCAAGGTCCGTGGTGTGGTGCGCTCGCCTGTAATCACTTCAGGATAGGTCAAAACAAAGGCAATCCCCCGTGGATCAACTCCCGCATTCATCGCCCATCTGGCCCAAGATTTAACATCAAAAATCATGGTCATATGGAGCATACGGGTCAGCATCGCAGGGTCCATCGGCGTTACGGAATAATCGCCGCCTTCAGGATTTGCGGTGCAAACGATTTGCCATTTGCGTGGAAGCGTCCATGAGAACATTTCAAATTCTTGGATGAGTTGCATCAGGCCCCGCAAAATACGGTCATCAGCACGGTTCAAGTCATCCAAAAGCAAAATACCAGGGCCTTCATCATCTTCTTTTGGCACCCAATCCGGCGGCATATACACAGTCGTTTCATCTCCTTGAACATCTGGGTTAGGATCAAGGCGAACCGGCAAGCCATGCAAATCACCCATTTCTTCAAATTGCGCTGGAGCGCAGTATCGAAATTTCCAGCCATGTTTTTTGGCTAAATCCTTGACTAAAGCAGTTTTGCCAATGCCGTGGGATCCCCAAATGCAAATCGGGGTTGGTCGTTTGCCATTACCGTTAGGATTTTTGGTGGCGTAGTCTTCCTCATTTTTCAGGTTGGTCTGAAACACATGCTCCAATAAATGAATAGCGGTGTCGGGAGCCAATTCGGCTCCAAAATTTGTTAACGTGGTGGTCATCATCTCTCCTTCATGCCCAATAGAATATAATGGATCCGGTTTCTCTAATCATGAGCGATCAAAAAGGCTGGTCGGGTAAAACTACCTTCAGTGCAAATGGTTTCTTGAAGTTTTCTTAGTTTTTTGAGGTCATCATAAACACTAGACCCCATACGATAGGCCATCCGCCCACGTTGAGTGAAGCGTAAGGATTGCAGGTTCGGCATGTCTAAGACCCAACCCATTTCATCGTAATTGAGTAAAAAATCCCACCCTTCGAAATTCAGGCTTTTAGCATTCTGCAAAAGGCTTAGCTGGTTATAGTCGAATTTAGATTTTTCGGCCGACATTCCAAATAGATGGGAAATACGGTGCAAATATAGTTCGCTATCCTGCAATTGATTAATGGACGCCAGCCATTCCTCCGGGAATATACTAATATTGCTCGGTATTGCTATGTGAAGTTTCGTATTCTTGAGGTTAATGAGTGCGGCATGGTCAGTGACTTGCATGGATATATACAACTCTTCGAGTTGAGTGGAATGTTGCAGCCCTTCCAGAGAGGTTAACTGATCGCACTGGTAGGCGTTGAGTTTGGCAAGAGCCGTGCAGCCTTCAATCCCTTTCAAGGTTTTCAACGCCTCGCAACCTTTGATGTTCAACTGCTTTAGTGATGCCGGCAATTGACCGAGATCTGTCACCGATGAGGATTGGCTCATATCCAAATCTTCAAGGGGAGCTTGCCATTGTTGCGGCAGTTTTTCGACAGCCGTTGATGATAATGTTACCTTTTTCAACTTGGCATGCTCACCCAAACATTCAACGTTTTTCAGAGTATTACAATTCGAGAAACTGACCGATTCCAAATTTGGCAGATTTCGAATTTCTGAAATATCTTCAAACCCTGAACTATAAGCGCTGAGTGATTTGACCGCTGATAAATGTGGTAAATGTTCAAGAGATTTCAACGCCGTCATGTAAGACAAATCGAGGCTGTCAACGCTGATTGGTTTTTTGGGGAAATTCTCAAGCGTTGTAAGGCTACTGCAACCTGAAAGGCTGAGCACGGCACCGCCATAACTTTTTGGCATATGTAAAGCAAGGTCTTCAATGCCCTTTAATGAGGAAAGGGCGCGGCAACTTTCCAAGGTGAGTTTGGTCAGGGATTTGATATTTCCTAAGGCTTCGATGCTTTTAAGGGATGCACAATTCGAAAGATAAAGTTCTTTCAGATGCGTGAGGTCACCAACAGGCTCAATACTTTCGAGAGTTTCGCATTTCTGCAAATTCAGCGACTCTAAGGTCGCCGCTGATGCGCTGATACCCTCAAGGCTGGATAGTTTTTCATTCTCAGACAAATCCACCGTTTTCAGAAGGGGAGATTTTGAGAGAGCTTTAACCTCTACCACCCCAGCACCGTCTAAATGCAATTCTTGCAGTAGGGGCGCATCTAAACCGTTGAGTGATAATAATCGTCCGGACGAATTCCAACCACCGCCATCGATTTTCAGTGCCTTTAAGGCAGGCAATGGCCCAAAATTGCTCAAATCGGGTGTGGTGTCCTCCACCATCAACAAGGTGAGGGTTTCAATATTATCAAACCCTTTCAGATCAGGGCTCTCCGTGGTTAGAGAAACGGTTAAGGTTTGAATCTCTTGACGTAGCTTGGCCAATTTACTGCCCTTTGCAGCGGCTGCCATCAAACCAAACAACGCTATATCCAAATAAGGTTGGGCAGGGCCGGTGCCATCAAAGCGTTTGCCTCGGTTCAATTCGCCGTTTTTGACGCTTACATCGGCAATGAGATCATCAATTTCCGTGCTCAAGGCCTCGGATAAGGACAGGCCCATGCGGACATTAGCCACATCACGCGACGACAGCAATTTCCAAACTGAACGCACATCACTTTTCAGGGCTTGAACGGGTTTTTCTCGTGGCAACAATTTGCGATCGGAAATTTCAATCTTTTTCTTATCAATTCCAGGTGGAAGACCCTCTAATGGCTTCAATGCTGGGCAACCAGAAAGGTTCATGATTTTGACGGCGGATTTCCAGTGCGACGGCATGGTTTCAAGGCTTTGGCATTTTGTGAAAGTGACCTTTTCCAATTGGGTCAATTCACCCAAGGCTGAAGCGTCTTTTATGCCATCGCATTGATCGCATTCGATTTCTTTTAGGTTGGGCAATTGTGCGATCGCGCTTAAATCCTGAATGGCTGATTTGGACAGCACTAATTTTTCCAGGTGTTGAGATTTTTCCAGGCCTTCTAGCGACGTTAAGGCATCAAGGCCAAAGGTTTTGACGGTTGTTAGATGTGGTGCAATGGGAGGCAGGGGCGCTAAAGATTTTAAGGCTTTAAGATTGGCCAAATACAATTCATTGGCGCCATAGACACGCATATTGTTGCCGGGCCGCTTGTCGCTGAAGGTGGCCATGGACAAATCAGCGATGGATTCAAGAGATTTGCACTGGCTGAAATCAAGATACTCCAATTTGGTGCAATTTTTGATCGCGGATAAATCGGCAATCTTCTCAAGAAAGGATATGGATAAAAACTCAAGGTGAGTGGCTTTTTGCAGAGACTTAAGGCTTTCGATGGCAGAAGACCCCGCAAGATTAACGCTCACCAAGGATGGCGCAATTTTTGACACGGGATCAATACTCGCCAGTTCTTGATTGCGTTGGAGGTTCAAGTCCAAAAGTTTTGAGCATCCTTCAACGCCATTAATGTCGAGAAGTTTTACCCCTGTCGCTGTGAGAGAAATCAGGTTCGGCGCATCCAATCCTTTCAAGGATTTTAATTGGGCAGATTTTTTGCCGCTATTGAAGGGAACGGCCTGACCGTAAAGAGAAAGGCTCTTTAATTTTGGGGTTGAACCAAATGCCTCTAAATTTTCAACAACAGACTCCACCCCAATATAAAGAGTGGCCTCTTCCAAATTCGGAAAAGCCGATAATGCAGGAATGGCTGCGGTCGTGATTTTAATGACTTTCGTTTGCTCTCGAAGGTCTTGGGCTTGTTCTGACGGAGAAGCAGCTACCAAAGCCATTAACAACGCATTGAGATGATGCTGGTTTTTATCGTTGCCTTCAAAACGTTTGCCGCTTTTGATCTGGCCATCATCGGTAACATGGAGGTCATCGAGCAAAACCTCAAGCCCATCGAGAACCGTATCAATGAGGGACATGGCCACCTTAAAGTTGCCGTCATCACCAGATTTAAAAAGTTTATAAACTTTGGAAGCTTCGCCTTTGAGCGGGCGAGCGCGTGCACTTGAAGGTGACATTATAAATAATCCCATCACTATTGAGAAAAATGCGTTCTGTTGTATCAAAGTAGCGTAATTTAGTTCATTTACAAGACAATCAGCTCGTTCATCTAAACAATTAAATGCAAATATGGATTGGATTAGATCCTGGGTTAATTTTTCAATTTATCAGAAAAATTGGCTGCTATAATACCTGCGGGCAGTGCCACTACACCAATGCTGATCAGGGCAATAATGCCCGCACAGATTTTACCCATCACAGTAATCGGGTAAACATCACCGTATCCGACCGTTGTTAATGTTGCCATCGCCCACCACATGGCTCTCGGAATGCTTCCAAAGGCCTCAGGTTGCGCGCTGCCTTCGACAAAATACAATAAAATGGCCGATAAAAAGAGCAAGAACAAGGTCACCACCATACTAGCGCTCAGCTGTGGCCATGATGATTGGATCGATTCAGCAAACAACATTAGCGGTTTGTTGGTGCGTATCAGTTTCACTACACGGAACATTCTGAACAATCGGAACAACCTAAGAAACATTAGGTCATCCACCATGATAACTAAGATATTAGGCAGAATCGCAAATAAATCGGTGATGGCCATGGGGCTTAGTATGTATTTGATTTTTCCGGTGAGGCCTTCGTATTTTTGCAAACTTCCGCAAAGTGTAAGACGCAAAACATATTCAGCGCTAAAAATTAAAAAAATGAAAAATTCGATTGGTTTTACCCAACCATCATATTGCTTTTGAAAATTTGGCTCGGTATCCAATACTGTTAACACCACGGCAAATAAAATCACCACTGACAGCACTTTTTCTAGCACTGTAGAAGTCTCAGTATCACGCGGGAAAAGAGAGCGTGACAAATACTGTTTGAATGACGTTTTCATAGACACTTTTCATACTGCAAAAAGAGATTGCAACAACTTTACTAGACATAAGACTATTCGTATATGATGAAACGCTCAGGGGATTGAAGAAAATAGTCCACCTTGGCGGGGCAAAATTATCTTTTCCAAATTAAACTTCATTATCTGCGATTGTTGCTTTCAAGTTTGTGATGTAGCAGTGTTTCCTTGAATTTGGTTTCGCAGTTTTGGAGTAGTAGAATGAACGCGACCAGGGTATTTCGGCTTTTCATAAGTTCAACATTCAGCGACTTCATTGCAGAAAGAGAAGCGCTTAAGAGAAATGTTTTCCCGAGATTGGAACAATACTGCGCAGAGCGAGGCGCGCAGTTCCAGGCAATTGATCTTCGTTGGGGCATTACTGAACAAGCGCAACGCGAACACAACACGTTGCGAATTTGCCTCGAAGAAGTGCGTCGATGTCAGCAATTATCGCCGCGCCCAAATTTTGCAGTTTTGCTGGGTAACCGGTATGGCTGGGAACCTGTGCCAGCACGCATCACTATTGATCATTGGAAACGATTAAAAACAACAGCCACTTCTGAGCATTGGAACCTCATTTCATCAAGTTACCGGTTGGATAAGAACGCGATCCCATCGGTTTATTGTTTGAATGAACGAAGCGCTGACAATGATGAAGCCTTTCGCCATGAAGCTCAACTTTTAGTGGCGTTGCGTCAGGCGGCGGCGGGTTTTAAGGGAAGGGATAGACTGCCTTACTTTACATCGGCAACCCATCAAGAAATTGTTCTTGGCGCCTTATCGAAACGTGACGCGGATGGCAAAAAACTTAACCCGAATGCTCATGTTCATGTTTATGAACGTCACCTTGAAGGGATGCCGATTGATCATGCTGCAAAGGATTTTGTGGATTGGGATTCAAGCCTTGCTCAGGTTGTGCCCGGCGCAAGCCAGCGCATGCAACAATTAAAAAATCAACTGCGTCGGCAATTGGGTGATCATTATCACGAATTAGCATCCCCTTGGAGTCGCCATGGAAAAGATGGCGCGGTTGATCAAGCCTATTTGCAACGTTTTTGTGATCTGTTTTTAGAACACCAAATGAAATTGATTGATGCCGAAATTGCTTTGCTTGAGCAGATTGATGATCGGCAACAACGTGAACATCTTCATCAAGATTTTGGTTATGAGCGTGCGCGTGTTTTTGCGGGTCGAAAACCACTGCTGGCCAAAATTGCGCGATACACTCATGTAGATCTTCCTTCTAAATCGGGTTCATCAAAATCAAAGCCAAAGAACCTTACGCCGCTGATTTTGGCTGGAGGAGGGGGGAGTGGCAAATCGGCGCTCTTAGCCCGCGCCGCACAGCAAGCAACCATAACAAAACCATCACGTGCTGTTGTGTTACAACGATATATTGGCGGCGTTCCAGGGACGGAATCGCTGTTGAACACACTTTCTTTACTGAGCGCAGACATCTCGACTTATTACGGTCATTCAGAGCCGCCCATCGCTCAGAATGCTGATGATTTGGCGCAAACCTTTGAGGCGGTTTTAGGTTATGCCACGCCTCGACGTCCGCTTATCCTTTTCCTTGATGCGTTGGATCAACTTGACCCATCAGATCGAGCATGGATGCTGGAATGGCTGCCTCGTCAATTGCCTGAACATGTTCGAATTGTTGCATCAATTCGCTCAGACACAGCGGTTGCAGATGCTGCGCGTAACCGGTTCCCAAAGCAAATCATCGATGTTCCTCGTCTGAAACCATCAGAAGGTCGCGCGATCTTAAAAGCGTGGCTCGCGGATAAAAGAGAGTCGTGGTTCAACGCTGGCATCACGCCTTCTACGGGGCGGCGATTGACGAAGGAGCAAGAAAACAAAGTGCTATCAGTCTTTGATCAAAATGGTTTGGCGCTTTGGCTCAAGATTGTCTATCAAGAGGCATCGACATGGCATTCTTGGCATACGCCGCGCGATCTTCCCATCCATATTCAAGATTTGATCCATGATCTTGTGGATCAAAAACTTCTAGTTCAAGAACAGCACCCAAAAGTTTTCACGGAACGTGCCCTGGCTTATCTCACGGCGAGCCGTTTTGGTTTGGCGGAAAATGAAATTGGCCGAGCGTTAGGCCGAGACTGTGATGTTCGTGTTGAATTCCAAGAGAATGAAAAAACTCTATTAAAATGGGAAGATGACCAGTCTTTGCCACCCATTATGTGGTCACGCTTGTTCTTTGACTTGCAGGCTTATTTAGGTTTTGCGCAGATTGACGGTAAAATTGTGATGCGGTGGTTTCACCGTGAATTTCATGATGTTTTCAAAGCAAGATATTTAGCTGCGAACGACGAACGTAAAACCATTCATGGGGCTTTGGCTGATGCTTTTCTGGCATTGGATCGCGAGACAAGACCAGAAGAAGTCAATGATGATGCTTTTTTTAAGATTTTGGATATGAGCCAAAAGCCCATGAGCGCAGCTCTTCGGCGTGTTGCGGAACAGCCTTGGCAATTGGCGCAAGCGGGCCGCAATGAAGACCTTGAGTGCTTGATTACTGATTTTGGATTTTGCATGGGAAAATGTGCGGCCAACCGTTCAGCCGATTTGGCATCTGACATGTTGTTGAATAGGCTGCTTCGGGGTATCGATTCAAACAATGCTTCATTCAGCCAAACGGCAAAAGCGTTTGAGTCATTCGTGCTCGAGCACCAGCATTTGTTACAGCGAGGCAATGAAAATTGGCCGGCGCATCGTATATTCCTCCAATTAGCCAGTGAGCAATCGCCTCAAGCGATAATACGCAAAACCTCTGAGAGGTGGATCACTCAAAAACTAGACGATTGGCTCTGGATTAAAAGTACAGATCGAATGGGTGATGTTGAGGGCGTTTTGACCCTCGAAGGGCATAAAGGCGGTTTTTCATCCTTTGTTGCGGCTGAATTGCTTGATAAACGCCTCATTTCGCGCCACACGGATTATCGGGTTTGGAATCTCGAAACTGGCACAGTGGAATCAGTCTATCAAGTTGATGAACGGCCGCTAGTGATTGCTTGTTCTCCAAAAAGAAAACTAGATAGCCGTCGTGTCTCAAAACGAGAGGGCTGGCCTGATCTTTTGTGGTCAATTGGGCAAACTGAAATACGTTTCTGGGCACGAGGTTGGGATGGCGAATCAATTTGTGAAGCCTTAGAACTTTCAGACGGAAGAATTGCTTTTCGCCGCGATGGTGATTGTATCGAAATCACCGACCTGCTTGGGCACGGCACTCCCTCATTGTTGCTGAAGGGTCATTCAGCAAGCATTCTTGGGTTTGCCCAACTTGCTGATGGAACTTTTACTTCATGGTCCGAAGATAAAACCCTGAGAACTTGGAACTTAGAAACAGGATCCCATGAAGCAATCTATGATTTCCATGATGGTGCAGTAGTGGGAATATTAGAACTCCCTGATCAAAACCTGCTGTCATGGGATGAAAATGGAAATTTCTATTTAACTAATTATCTCAAAGGCGTATCAATTTACCTTGATGGCTTGAAACCGGAAGATGGCGAGACAAGCTTTTATCTGGATGACGACTTCAGTGTAGGCGCGGTACTAATTCCAGATAAAGATCCCACACGATTTATCGCTTGGAATAAAGAACTTTTAGGCTGGTACGATCTAGAGGGTCGATTGATAACAATACAAGATAATAACAACAGTAAGAGTATCGCCTATTTGAATGATCTGGGGCTAATTCGCGCAATCGACAACAACATTGTTATAACCAATCATGCTGGTGAAATTATAGCTGAAGATGAAGAAGACGAAGCCCGTTTTATCAGTGGTTTATCGCTTTTAAATGATAAGCGATTCATCACTTGGACAGGATACAAGGGAGGCGACGATTCCATTCGAGTCTGGGGAGCGGCTGAAGGCAACTGGGAAAACGGTATTGAATTATTGAAGCGTGTGGAAACCAATAGCCAGTGGATTTACAACATCTTCTCTTTATCTGATGGTCGTTTTGTCAGTTGTAGCGAAGATGACAATATTAGAATTTGGAGGACTGAGAACTTTGAAAAAGAGGATGAATTAAATCCAGCTGGTAAGACCACTCAAAATAAAATTAATGCATCATCGTTGAAATTTATTGGTGAAGGCATGTTTGTTGCCGTTGATTATAACTATTCGAGAAAACAATCTGAATTGGTTTTAGTTAATGCTCACACGGCAGAGGTGAGTGTAATAGAAGATATTAAATTCAATAATATGAGGACGCCAAAATTTCAGACCCTAAGTTCAGAATTAGTTCTCATTGATGGATTTTGCTGTGTCGATTTAACCCAAAGCACGGTGTACTTATTTGACGACGCTCAGGATGTCCAACAAGTTGATGGATCCCCACTTCGCAAACGTCAGTTTATTCCACTCGATGATCGCAGTTGGTTAAACACCCGTCTTCTTCACGATA
Source organism: Flavobacteriaceae bacterium UBA2000 (assembly GCA_002335345.1). Taxonomy (GTDB): domain Bacteria; phylum Bacteroidota; class Bacteroidia; order Flavobacteriales; family Flavobacteriaceae; genus BACL21. Next base: position 16,394 of record DDCS01000166.1, read on the forward strand.
AAAGTGATGATAAAAAAGTTGTTGGTGGCGAAGTGTCATATTGGGTACGCACTATTTCTGATGAATTTATCGAAATGGGCAAAATCACCATCGAAATGGATGGTTTTAAGCAATTGCTCGTCATCACCGATCAAATATTTGCCGTTTGTGGTGATGAGCTAGCTATTCAGTTTTGGAGTGTTGATAGTTTTGAGTGGGGAGAAGACGTTTTTACAAAAGTGGGGGCTATACGCCCATTAGCTACAGCACCAAAAGAAATGTTGCTGTTATCCGATACCAAGTTGGCTGTTTGGAATAACCAAGGTCAAATTGCCATTATCGGTTCGGGAGGTCCGGAAATCCTGTCAACCATTGACCTTAACTACGAATTGTCTTCAGTAACTCTCGGAGATCAAGACTTACTTATCTGTGCCTGCATTAATGGTACCGTTTCGTTTCTCGGTGTAAATAAAGGAACTCTTGCACCGAGTTATGAGCCGATCAAAGCAGCGTCGGATCTGCAGTCTGTAGTGGCTTACAATGAACATGGACTTTTGACTTTCTCGAAAGGTAATAACGTCCAAAGATGGGATATCAATAAAGGAAAGAAAATACCTTTCGGCATCAAATTTTCAATCGTTAACGATTTGAGAAAATCCAATGGTAATATTATTTTTGCAGGCGATGACGGGTTACGCTCCCATTATTTAATTTATTTTGATGAATCCAGCCAAGAATTTTATCAATTGGGAAGCACAAGAGAAGGGTTGTTATTATTTGATCAAATGGGAGAAAGTTTATGTCAATGGCATTGCACAAGAGCAGGGGATAGAGAATTGTATATACCTGCCGCCATCACGTCCAAAGGTGTGCTGATGACCATTGCCAAAGGTGAATTGCGCCGTCTTCAACTTGTGCGGTCAGGCGAAGTGGGATTTGATCATTTGAACTGAACATTTGTAAATTTTGCCTTCAGAAGTCGAGTGCTGTGAGACAAGACGTGCCACGACAGCATTGCTTCTGCATCAACATGTAAACAAATATTGAGAAATCCTCATCATTCAAATTGTCAAATCTATCCCATCGGGCCTGACGGTGGAAATTTAAAAAATAATCTGTGCAGGAAATTCAATTTTGAAAAAAATTTTATACTTTGATATGGACAACGTGTTTGTTAATTTTTTCCATCAGCGCTTTCCAAAGTGCAGCCCAAGCTTTTACAGGAATTTGAAGGCAGATTGGATTAGATACGCTCGCTCAGTATGCGAAACAAAAAATATTTCGAACATTTTCACCTCTAAAAATAATTCCGTTTCTTCTTAAATCCGTTATCTTCAAAATAAAATTTCACGGGTCAAATGAATAGTGTGCTTTTGACATCGCGGCAATTATCGAATTCATATGTTTTTTACATTCCATCACCCCAAAAGGTGATGGATGGCTAAATCAATCTTTGATACTTAAACGTGAATTACGATGTTTCACTCATTACTTGCAAACCAAACATCCGTCCGAGCGTTTGAGCAAGTTGACCGCTCGGCGCACGCCGCGCTTGCCTAAACTGACGATGAAGAATATGAATTCAAAGCGTGGGACTCTCGTTACAAATGAGGGAGCATCAGGTAGCAGGTAAGGACTATAATGGCGCATTGACAAAAAATTTACCCCCTCTTTTAATGGATAATAAATAAGGTTAGATCGCATGGGAGTTGTTTATGGCGGAACTTAAATGGAGCCCCTGGTTAGATTTTTCGCAATTGTATGAGTATTACGGTTTAGTGGATGATACTGGTGGAGCAAATCCGTCCCGAAAAATACTCAGTTATTTGGGGAAAACGGGAAGCCCACATCAAGATGATGGCTTTCGTTTAAGATCGAACCTTAAACCGTCGACGGGAAATCTGCTAAATCTTGCCGCGCCACTGCACGAGAATCCCTGTCCATTGAATATTGGAGACTTGGGGTGCTATTGGTTGCGGATAGAAGTCCCTAATAAACTCGAATTAGACTACATAGGTCAATCTGCTGAAAAAAAATCAGGTTACTGGGGTATTTCAAAAAGGTTAACGGAGCATTTCCGTAAGCTTTGCTGCATTCCGGACACGTCAGATTTATCGTGGGATGACATTCGAGGTGTTACACCAACAAGGCGGTTTAGTGAGGCAAGTAAGAAGATAAAAAAGCTTGGAGTTGGTGATATAACTGATCCCCGAAGTGATTTTTTTAATAAATATGTAAAAATGAAACTTTTAATTGTTCCTAATACTGCTCATGCAGCTAAGACGATACACAGGATAGAGGGTATGGCTATGGTAGCATATAAGCAAAAATATGGTATGTTCCCTCATTTAAATGAAAGAGATGAGACACTAGGTATGGATGGCTTTCTTGAAGAAATATAAACTAGGTTGAACCCAAGTAGACGATTAGCAGTTTAACGGCGTTCTGAAGGTAACGGTAGACTAACAGGAGAACATCTGTGCTATTAATAAAGACAGATTATCTACTTTGCTTATGACACCCAATTTGGATTTTGTTGAAAAAAAGATCGCCGAAAATAGCCAAAGTTAAATCCTTCAATAAAGCAAAGAATGGGTGATGATTATGAATTTTAAGGGTATGTAGAGTAACTTTTTCTAGAATAGATTAATGTCTTCTAAACTGTGAATGAACTGAGTTGTCTAGATAATTGCCAACTCCATCATTTTCTTAAATCTAAATGACTTTTTGTATTGTATGCGTTTGAGTAAATCCTACTCCCGCAACCAAGAGTATTAAAAAAAGCCGCTTGTTTTTAAGCGGCTTTTTTAATTGAAATTAGCTTCATTCAATCAGCGTTTGGGCAGTCAACCGCTAGTCGTAGGCGGCCTAGTGGGAAGCTATTTTATCGCGCGTGGCAGCTTACTAAGTGGCCGGCTCAGAAAATATGCGAAGTCACTTAACATTATGCACGGCGCGGAAACCTTGATATGCTCGACGGCGTGACGAATTCAGGCGGAGAAACTTTGGGCG
>DDCS01000062.1 GCA_002335345.1 Flavobacteriaceae bacterium UBA2000
AACGTTCTGGCTATGGAGCGTAGGAACGGTTTGGTTGGTTAGGCCTATGCTTTATAGCGATTGTTGTAGCCAGTTTTTTTATATTGACTTTTCGTAAGCTTCATTTATCCATCCTTTCAATTCTTCATCAATTTCGTATTCAGTCGTCAAGCGAACTCTATGAGTGCACATTGTTCCAAAGGGTCCAGAATTTTCTAATCTTTCTGTGGTTGGCTTGTCTTTTAATTTAAATCCTAAATCTATTCGTGTTTTTGTTGCTGGCTTAATAAGAATAAACTGCCTTTTGCGTATAATGCTAACACTATCTTTCTTTGGAGTGATTGTAACATCGTTTCCTAAAGTATTTACAAAGGTTATTAGTCCATCATAAATTGACTTTAAGTTCTCTTTTCCTTTGTATTGGGTAGAAACTAAATCTTCAGAAGTGTTATTATCTTCTTTAGATAAAGAGACAATTGTATTCGCAAATCCATGAGTAACGCCATGTTCTGATTTTAGAAATTTCACTCCTTCAGAATGCTTCGAGAAAGACTTTTCCTTTAGGATCGTTATCCATTCATCGAGGGACTTGCCAGTCTTCTCAGGCATATTGTCTATCATCGTTTGTAATGCTTTATCCATAGTTTTAATTTAATTGGCTACAACTAGTTATAAATTACATTTTATTGCGGTTATTCGGAAACTGTGTCCTACCAAAGGAAAGTTCATCTAAGCTTTTTTCGGGAATCCGAAATCGACTTACCATCAAATCAAGTGGACTCACCACATCGCTAATGTTATGGCTGCTAACATGGGTATATATCATCGTAGTTTCAGGTTTACTATGTCCCAACAGTTCCTGGATATAACGTATCCCAGTCCCACTTTCCATTAAATGGGTAGCATAACTATGCCTTAGCGTATGAGGTGTAACCGGCTTCGTTATAGATGCCAATTTACAACTTTGTCTAAAAACTGCACGAATACTACTTGCGGTATAACGCCCTCCCTTTTGGCCCTCCAAAAAATACTGTCTTGGGCCATAAGAATGATAATAGGTTTTGAGCTATAGAATGCCTGTACCAAATTTCTTTAAAGCACAAAATGCTGCCCTTGCTTTGCGATATTGAAGCCCGCTTGCTTTACACGGTTTGCCGCCTCACTATCCGCATTGAGCACGGGGTTAGTATGATTAAAGTGGATGAAATAGACCTTGTTGCGATCTGGTGTGTCGAGGCGTTCAAATAAATCCAAACTCTCCACTATAAATGGGTGTGGCACTGAACTCATGTCCCTATTTTTCAGCTCTTGTCCGTCGTAAAAGGTCGCGTCTAAAAATGCGTAATCCACTTGCTTTATAAGTGCCAATATAGACTGATTCCATCGGTCCCATTTGTCAATATCCGGTATAAACAAGGCCGTCTTTTCGGGACCGATAATTTGATACCCCACGGTTTCAGAGTATTCATCACGATGCGGGACCAATAAGGGAACCACCGATATATTTGAAGTCAACTGCAGGGTATCGTTGTGCGTCATAGAACGCAATTCTATATTGTGATTGTTTACCAATTGACTCCAAGGACCGTTGTTATTTAAAAATTCAGCCATTCTGGGCATGGCGTACACAGGAATCTCCTTGGCATTATAAGCCTCTTTTCCTAAATAGGACAACCCCAAGTAGTGGCCCATGTGCGCATGAGTTAAAAAAATACCGCCGAGGGTATTCAGCACCATCTCGGGAAAAATTCCGCTAAATGTGCGCCACTGAGCGACAAAATCTGGCGTTGTCTCGATCATATAGCCTTTGGTATGTTCGCGATCAAAAAGCCCGAGCGATACAACGCGATAATCAACATCGCTCGGAATAGAATCTGCCACACAACAACTTTTTTGACAACCCAAATGAGGGCGTCCGCCGTCTTGCATCACCCCAAGTACAGAAAGGACAACTTTAGCCTTTGGATCAGGGGTTTCCAGTGTGTGTGCAGAAGACTCGAGCGTCTTACTAGGAGTATCCTCGGCTTCCCGATCAATAGTTACATCAGATTGTCGTAGATCAGAAACGCCAACAGTATTATTACAAGCCGAAAATAGCCAGAACAATAAAAATCCTTTGATAAGGTTGCCTCTCATGAAACAAATGTTTAGCGGATTACGACAAAATGTCGACTAACTCCTGCAAAGTCACAGACTTTTGCTGACCGTCACTCAGGTTTTTTAAGGTATAACGCTGGTTATTTATCTCATCGGTTCCGGCCAAAACCACATAGGGGATACCTCTTTTATCAGCATAAGTCATTTGCTTGCCCATTTTTGCCGGGTCTGGATAAAGCTCCGCAGCAATGCCTTTATCGCGTAATTGACTCACCGCCTGAGTGGCGTAAAGGGCTTCATTATCACCAAAATTAATGAACAGAACCTGGGTCGATGCGGCAACATGGTCCGGAAATAGGTTAAGCTCCTCGAGAACCATATAAATACGATCTAGACCAAATGAAATGCCGATTCCACTCATGTCTTTTAGACCAAAGATCCCCGTCAAATCATCATAGCGTCCGCCGCCTCCGATACTGCCCAAGTTTATCCCTTCGGGCGCAGAAACCTCGAAAATAGCCCCGGTGTAATAATTCAGTCCACGCGCCAGGGTCAAATTTATTTTAACCAAGGCTGAGTTCAACGGTAAAGCTTCGAGGGCTTTAATAACAAATCTAAGCTCGGAAAGCCCGAGAAGTCCCACCTCAGAAGTTTCAAGCAAGGCCTCTAAGGCCGCCAGTTGCTCCGCATTGCTCGAATAAGTTTCAAAAAGCGGTGCCAAGCGTTCAATCGCCAGAGGGCTAATGCCTTTTTGACGCATTTCCTCTTCGACTTTTTCACGTCCAATTTTATCGAGTTTATCTAAAGCCACAGTAAAGTCAATGAGCTGGTCAGCGGCACCAATAACTTCGGCGATTCCCGAGAGTATTTTGCGATTGTTTAAGTGCACGGTCACCTCCTTGAGCCCGAGGGCATCAAATGCGCGATCATAGAGCTGAATAAGTTCTACTTCTTGCCAAAGTGATTTACTCCCCACGACATCGGCATCACACTGGTAAAATTCGCGGAACCTTCCTTTTTGCGGACGATCTGCACGCCAAACAGGCTGTATTTGATAACGCTTAAACGGAAAATTAAGCTCATTTTGGTGCTGCACCACATAACGTGCAAAAGGCACGGTTAAGTCATAGCGCAATGCTTTTTCAGAAATTTGACCGGTCAGTTTTGCACTGTCGCGCTGATCTAAATGACTTTGATCGGCTTTAGCCAAAAAATCACCACTGTTTAAAATTTTAAAGATCAAACGATCCCCTTCTTCCCCATACTTACCCATCAAGGTTTCTGAATTCTCAAAACTCGGTGTTTCTATAGGTTGAAAACCAAAGGTTTCAAAACTCTTGCGCAGCGTATTGATGATGTAGGTCCTTTTGGCCACTACTTCGGGTGAAAAATCTCTAGTTCCTTTGGGTAAAGACGGTTTTTGTGCCACTTTTTCTCAGTATTTCCGTGAAATACAAATATCTTAAAATAGATGGATTTCTCGGGTTAGAATAATAGAGAATTCCCTCAATTAATAAAGATGGGCCAAAAGATTTCGATAAATTTGTCGGAATCAATTTTCTCAATAGATGCTCGGATTATTCAAAGAAAATATTCTCATTGCCTTAGACTCGATCAAAACCCAATTGCTCAGAACAGTACTGACCATTGTTATTATCGGCATCGGTATTTGGTCTTTAGTGGGAATCTTGAGTGCTGTAGACGCTTTGGAACATTCTATTTCGGGAAACTTTGCGAGCATGGGCGCCAATACCTTTAATTTGCAGCGGTATGCGTTTGCCACGAACGCGCGCGATGGCGGGGAGCGCAAAAAAATCAATCCCATTATCGACTACAATCAAATTAGGGCCTTTAATGAGCGATACGATTTTCCGGGCACCCAAACCTCTATTTCCTTTCTAGGCACAGGAACTGCTGAAGTAAAATACAACAATATTAAAACAGACCCAGAAGTCAGTGTTTTTGGGGTTAATGAGCATTATTTGGCCAATACCGGCACCAAAATAGATCGTGGGCGGGCCTTTAATTTCTTTGATATCCAAAATAATAATCACGTCTGTATGGTCGGCGCGGATTTCCTGAAGAAAATGTTTAAAGATGAAGATCCGATTAATAAGACCATAAGCATTCGCGGGTCAAAATTTAAGATTATCGGACTACTGGCTTCCAAGGGCTCTTCATTTGGAAATAATCAAGATCTACGGGTATTAATCCCAATACAATTGGCCCGAAGTATTTTTACTCAGCCCAACATCAATTATACCATTAGTGTCATGGTCAACCAAAAGGAAACCCTTAAAGAAGCAGAAAGTGCTGCTTTAGTGGCCTTTAGAAATATTCGAGGGCTTTCTCCTTTGGAAGAAGATAATTTTGCAATTGAACGAAGTGAAGATCTCATCAATCGCGTGGCCAGCATCACGGGCGTTCTAGAAACTGCAGCATGGATCATCAGCATTATAACTATTTTGGGTTCGTCTATAGCCTTAATGAACATCATGCTGGTCTCCGTCACAGACCGAACCCGTGAGATTGGGGTACGAAAAGCCATGGGCGCTAAAAAACGAACCATTTTGACTCAGTTTTTTATTGAAACCATTGTTATCGGGCAGATTGGGTGTCTTTTGGGTATTGTTTTGGGTATTGGCACTGGCCTAATTTTTGCCACAGTCGCTGACTTTGAGTATGCCCTTCCCTGGGGTGCCATGTTTGCTGCGGTCCTTATATCCTTTGTCGTCGCCATTATCGCTGGATCTTACCCTGCCTCTAAGGCGGCACAACTCGACCCTATAGAAAGTCTGCGTTACGAGTAATTCTTTGGGATTAAAGCCTCCAAACGCTGGGCAACGTCACTACTGGATAAAACCCCGCCTTGCTCGATTAAAGCAAACAAGACTTGAGTGCGCTGCTTGTCATAAGGCTTTTGTTCCCGATAAAAAGACACAGTGTCTTCCTGCCAATGCTCAGACAACCATTGCCACGCCTCTGGGGTATTAAAATCTAAATCGGTTGCCGTCTTGACCCCCAAAAGGGTGATAGACATCTGTCCAGCGTGGAACGCAAAAACCCTTCCGGAAGAATAGTGGTTGATATAGCACGTCTTGCGTAAACTTTCTTCCCAAACCAAATCGCTAAAGGCATCCAATTGCTGATCTACCTGAGCTGCATTGTTTTGTTTTATGGACTGCCATTGTTTTTGATCGATAGACTGACTGGCCAAAAATTGAGCAAATTCAACACTGAGGATTTCAAATTGTTCTTTGGTAAGTCTCCGGTATTTCATAAATGTGGTGCGATAAAAAAACCCTCCATAGAATCTATAGAGGGCTTTTAATATTTCAAGTCAATTATTTGACTGATGATTAAATCATGAAGCTTAGATTATTTAGCCTCAGCGATAACATCAAAACTAAAATCAGCAATGACATCACGGTGAAAACGAATTTTAGCTTCGTATTTTCCAAGACGTTTTACTAAACCACCCTGAACAGTGATGAATTTCTTGTCTAAGTTGATTTTGTTTACTGCCAAAGCCTCTGCCAAATCAGCATTACTTACAGAACCAAATAACTTATCTCCCTCACCAACTTTTGCAGCAATTTTGACTTCCAGTCCATTAAGTTTCGCTGCTTCAGCTTTGGCATCATCAACTAACTTTTGCTCCTTGTGGGCACGTTGCTTTAAGGTCTCAGCGAGCACCTTCTTTGCAGAAGGAGTTGCCAATACAGCAAGGCCTTGAGGAATCAAATAATTTCTTCCGTATCCGTTTTTAACCGATACAATATCGTCTGTGAATCCAAGATTCTCAACGTCTTTTTTAAGTATTATTTCCATTTCCTTGCTCTATTTATTTTAACATATCGGCCACATATGGCATCAGGGCCAAATGACGTGCTCTCTTGATGGCTACAGCGACTTTACGTTGGTACTTCAATGAAGTTCCTGTCAAACGACGTGGTAAAATCTTTCCTTGCTCGTTTACAAACTTCAACAAGAAGTCTGGATCTTTGTAGTCTATATATTTAATGCCTGATTTTTTGAATCGGCAGTATTTCTTGGCTTTAGAGGTCTCGATATTCAGCGGGGTGAGATATCTGATTTCTCCGTCTTTTTTGCCTTTTGCTTGTTGCTCTATTGATGACATAGCTTATGCGTTTTGTTTGTTTCTAGTTCTTCTTTTCTCTGCCCAAGCCACAGCGTGCTTATCGAGTTTAACAGTGAGGTAGCGCATGATGCGTTCGTCACGACGGAATTCAACTTCTAAATCGTTGATGGGTTCTCCATCACAAGTGAATTCAAATAAGTGATAAAAACCACT